>NZ_DATNPA010000444.1:0-4960 GCF_036703385.1 Allocoleopsis sp.
TGCCCAGCAGATTCACACCAAGATAGCAAATCCAGACTACTATAAATCCTGTTGACGCTAAAATTGCTGGTCGCCGCCCTTGCCAGCCACGAGTAATGCGAGCATGGAGATAGGCAGCAAACACCAACCAGGTAATTAATGCCCAAGTTTCCTTCGGGTCCCAACTCCAATAAGACCCCCATGCCTCATTGGCCCAAACGGCTCCAGCAATAATCCCTATTGTGAGTAATGGAAATCCCAGTCCTATGATGCGATAGCTAATGTTGTCAAGAGTATCAGCAAGGCTCAGGCGTACAGGAGAGAGAATTGGGGTGGTAGGCACTCCTGGGAGGGATGATGGTGATGTAGTTGCTAAATCCAGAACCGCTGTATTCCTGGTACTACTGCCTTCTGGGTAACTCGCTAGAGTTGGAGAATTACTAGCGATGGTTGGGGGTTGTGCCTTCGTTGCTTCGCTGTTGTGTTGCAGTTGCCAGGAGGGTCGAGCCGCTTGATCATCCTTAGTGCGATATCCACCTGTACCGATAGAGCTGCCGCGAAGATCCACATTTTGACCGCGAGTGACAACTAAAAAAGCGATCGCCAAAAGTGAACCCACCATTAGTGCTGCATAGCTGAGCATCATCACACTAACGTGCATCATTAACCAATTGGATTTTAGAGCCGGAACCAGAGGCTCCGAGTGCTGCATTTCTGATGGGAGTGATAGAGCCGCAAATGCCGTGATGCTCATCGCCACAGGTGCTGTAACCACACCCACCAATCGACTACGGCTCATGTTTTCGGCAATCAGATGAATTGTGGTAATCCCCCAAGTCAGGAAAAACAGAGATTCATAAAGATTGCTCAAGGGAAAGTAACCAGCTTCTATCCATCTAGCACCCAGTAAAGCGGCAATGCAGAGGTTAGCGATCGCCATTCCTGCTGTTGATAAGGCTGACAGATACGGAATTGTCGGAAAAGCCGCTCCTATCCAATACATCAACATCGTCACCAATAGGACGAGGAAGGAACTATTATCCAATTTGCTCTGGAGTGCAACCAGATCCATAAAGTGTTCTCTCTACTCAGTTTTTGAAGATTCAATTCTTGCCGCGTCAATACTATCCTATCGGTTCCCTTCACCCTCAAGCTTACAAAAACCTGTCGCTTAAAACACTTAATTATACCTTTTATGTTGACTCATGGGAGGTAATGTGATATTGGAGATGCTCTACAGAATTTCCTCATGAACAAAGCGAAGCTATCTTTGAGATTCATAAATTGCTGCTTTTTCGAGTCAACCTTTAGGGAGATTGGCTGGGCAGCGTCTGAGGAGTCTGCGATACAGAGGGACTGATGGCAGGCTTCTGAAGGGTCTGGGGTACAGAAGGCTGACTTGGAGAGATTTGAGGAGTCTGTAACCCAGAGGGACTAACTGAAGGGGTCGGGGGTGTCTGCGGCACGGAGGGGCGGCGTGGAGAAAGCTGAGGAACCCCAGGACTGCCTGGAATCTCAGAAGGGCTCTCAGGCACAGGAGTTGGGCTAGGGATTACAGCGGTTTTCATGTGAACGAAGAGGTCAAAACGGGTACTTCGTTTATTGTGAATTGCCCCAGTGAAACCGATCGCACGAATCCCCTTAGCCAGAAGTTTCTGATCTGGGGAAAGCCATTTGGACATAGACAAGTTTCCGCTATTGAGCGTGCGCTCAACATCCAGGAAAAACTGCCCATTATTGGGATTGGGTTGGGTGGGTACAGCTTGCTGAAATCGCGGAGTTTGGATCAGAGAAACTTGCGGTTCAGGTAGGATAGCACTAGCAATGGGGGCACCCAGTGTTAAGAAGACTATGCGGCCCTCTAACCAACCGTGAGTGGCACTTACTCCGCCGTAGGGTGATATCCAGCTGACAACGGATTGCCCTCCAATCTTCGTTTGTTCAATCTGGAACCCGTAGCGAGTTGTCATCACTTGATCGAGTCGCTTGAGAGTCGCTTCAGCACGGGCGCGATCGCGTGCCTCCACCATCAACACAACACCCGCTCCCAACGGTGGAGATTGCTGGTTTTCAGACCGTGTCAAAGCCTCTTGATCCGCTGGGATTAGCGCCAGGGAAAACTCGTCTCCCAGCCAAGGTAGTAAATCGTTCTCAAAATCGAAGCCTAAAGTTGCCTTTAAAAGCGGATTCAGATTTTCGGGTGTAATCGGCAAGAGAGCATTGGATTGAGTTCCTTGAGCATAGCCCTCCCATAACTGTCGTAAATTCCCCCCAGCCAGCATCAATAGCGTATCGCCTGGTAGGCGTCTGGGTAAACGCGTCGTTGCATTCTCGACTTTGTATTTTTGAGAGCTATTAGGCTTGAGCCAGGAAATGCCCTGAAAGTGCATCCCCTGAGGTTCTAGGGTTACGGTTGCTGCCACTCCCTGCATTTGTTGAGAATCCGCGATTTTCTCCGGAGAGAGTTCGCGCCCTGAGTTGGCAGCGAGTACCGCAGAGAACACAGGCATGTTTAAATATAACTGAGCAAAAGGCTTTAAAGCCTTTATTTTAGGCAGTTCTTCTAGATATCCTGGCGTTGCGGCAACCGACGAACCTCCTTTGTAGGTATCAATCACCCGTTCCGTGATTCTGGGATTGTTCGTAACGACCAAAAAACGACCCAGCAACGTGATGGAATAATTCTGGGCGTTACTTTTGTGTGTTTCTCGGATTTGAATCCCCTTGTAGATTCGTTCAAAAAACTGCGTGGCTTTCTGAGACTTCGTTTTTTCAAACACCTGCTGTGCCTGAGTGGGATTCTCCATCGGCAACACGATCAGATCAGGAAGTAATGACCTACCGATTATGGGCAATCGCCCTTGATTTGCCCCCGGCACGGGTGCCCTAGACTCTAGATAGGCAATCACCACCGTTTTGCTCAACCCAGGCCGGATATCTTGTTCATAGTTATAGCCGTTGGCGGTTAGAAGATTGTCCCGCAGTTGAGTGATTTCTTTGTCCAGAGCAGCTTGAGTTTCAGGCGTTCCATACAGCTGCAACTGCTGCCATGTCGCTGAATCGGTAGAAATTGAAGCGGTTAACAGGGCGTCTTGTGGAATTAACTGGGAACCCAGTGGGGCATCTCCCAAAACAGGTTTTCGCTGCACAAGCAGCCAGTAAGCGGCTACACCGCCACCGATTAGCAAAACAGCGACCCCTATTAGCAGCAGGAACGGTTTATTCTTCTTAAGCATGACTCAGCTGTCGTAGGCAGTGCCATTGCCAATTTACCAGTGGATCGCTCTCAATGCTTGCTGAATTCTTGAACCTCTAGTTCAGTTTCTTGTGAAAGATGCTCACTCAGCTTCACCAATGAGCGTGAATGCAGCCCAGTCTTTTGGGTTGGGGTGTTGTTTCATCGTTGTCAGCATTGCGCTTCGCAGTGCTTGGGCTTTATCGGGGTTCTGCTGAAGATTCTTATAAAACTGAGTCATTAAGAAGGCAGTAGGCGCATCTGGTACCGACCATAGGGAAACAATCACACTGGGTACACCGGCTGTCATCAGAGAGCGAGACAACCCGATGACGCCATCGCCAGTAATTTTGCCGTTACCAGTATCGCAAGCACTCAGGACGACTAATTCCGCATTCAGTTTCAGATTGAGGATTTCCTCAGTTGTCAGTAGACCGTCATCTTGACCTGAAGGCGCGAGGGCGACAGCACCCGCACCGGGTATGCCCAGAAATATCTTAAAGTAATCCAATAACCCGTGAGTTGCCAGATGAATCACCCGTGCCTGGGACATTTTCTGTACAACTGCGGCTTTTGTTGCTCCGTTTCCTGTAATGGCTTGGGTATTGAATAAAGTTGCAATTTCAGTCGCTTCCTGTTGAGACCCTGGTAAGCTGGGCAGTTGTTGAGGCGGCTGACCAAATGCAGGTGAAACACGAGGCATAGTCGGATTACCTACAACCAGCACATCCTTAGCTTCGCCTGGAACGTATCGCCGTCGCTGATGGGTAAACTCTAGTACCTGAATGGCAGGAGCGGTAAGAATGGTGTGTTTTTCAATTAGGTATTTACTAGAGGCATCTAGCAAGGCTGGGAAGGGAACAAGAAACAGCGTATTTTGTGGAATGAAGACGACACGAGCATTGGGGTCAGTGGGCAAGAGGTCGGCAATGGGATTAATCAGGAGTTGATAGAGTTGCTGTAAGCGGTTGGTTTGGCTTTCCTCATCGACTCTGGCAACGGCTCCTAAACCCCGTCCTCTGACACCAATAGATTTACGACTGTCGGAAACGAGACTTTCAAGAGTTGTATTTTGTTGCTGCCATAAAGGTTTGAGGTCAACTCGACGAAATGTAACTTCACCTGTGGGTTTGATTACCCAAATATAGAGTTCTGATTCCTTAGTTTTTAGTTTACCTCCAACTTGAAATTCATCATTAATAATCGAATACTCAACAAGGGTAGCGTTTTGCTCCTTAGCAATTTGTTGAATTTGTGAGAGAGATGGTGCAGCGATAGTAGATTCAGTAGTTGATGGGGTAAAGCGATTTGCTAATAACTCCACAAAGGCTCTCGCTCTACCCCGCTCGGCAATTTCCAAGGCTTCGTTGGTTTTGTTCTGAGCGATGAGGGCTTGTTGCAGCAAGCTGTAGGTGTAACGTTGTCCCTCAAAGATTGACACCTTGAAGGTATCATTCTTGCCCAATCTCTCCCGTAGAGTTTCCCCTACCTTGATTCCAGTCAGGAGGATGTTTTCGGCTTCCCTGAGATTGCCAGATTTAAGGAGACTATATCCTAGATAGTTTAGAGTCCTCCATTCCCCACCCTTGCTGCCAATTTCACGCAAAATTGCCAAACTCTGCTGGTGGTAATCAATCGCTTTAGCATAGTTTCCCAGGCTACTGTAAGCCAGTCCCAATTCGCCCAGGGCGCTCCCCTCTTCTAGGGGGGTTTTGAGGGAGCGTGCGATCGGTAAACTCTGCTGGT
>NZ_DATNPA010000445.1:0-3670 GCF_036703385.1 Allocoleopsis sp.
AGACAAGTGCGGCAGCTCGATTAAAACGACCGTGCTGCACTTGGATGGATTCCAGGTGTAGGCAGTAATGCACCCCATCGTCTTTGTTTCCACCATCCACTTAATCATTTCTTTGGTATACCCAAACATTAGGATTGAGTCTTTTTCCAGAATGATTAAGTGTTCAGGTGCGCTAGACTTAATAATCTTCTGCCAGTACTTTTTGTAGAGTTCCCACGTTGCTGGCGGGATTATTGGCAATGTAAATGCCATGACGCGAGTTTAGGTAGCTTGGAGCGTTTAAAATTTACGCTAGGACTGAATAATGTGGCACGGCAGCGGTTGGCTATCAACGATTACTTTTGGCGTTGACTTGGCTTTAGTCTTCAATACTGATATCGTTCCCTTTACCGACATCTCCTTCCCTTTCGTATCCAGCAGGGCTTTTTTATCGGCATCTGATAACGTACTGACGACTTGAGGGGCAATTACAATTTCAAAGGCTCCGAACTTGAGGGTGCGATTGCCTTTCCCCAGTCTTAGGACTATATTGTTTCTTTGAATACTGGCAGAGGTGACTTTTCCTCTGACTTGTGCGAAGGCTTTATCAAGCAGTACCAATCTTGCCAGTTCCGAGCTTTCGACTTGTTGAATAGCCCCTTGCCCGAACATATCGTACCCGATTTTCTTGGCGCGATCGCACCAGTAGCATGAAGGTAAGTGCTTGCTGTAAAAGTGAGGGTGAGTATAGTGTGGAAGTGCTGCGATATTCTGACAAGGCACCAGATCGTCGTAGGCTCTCTCGATCGCTTTTTTCCATTCGTTTGCCGTTGGGCGCAATTGGGGGTCAACGCTCTCGAAGCATTTGCTGAAATAGTCTTGCAGCTTGGGATGTACGATATCCAGTGGAATTAGGCGTGGATTATTTACGGTAGCACCTTCACTTCCTATCCACAATCTTTTTTGAATTAATTCTCCTATTTTCAGGGGGTTTCCTTCTTGTGGAAACTTGAACGGATGCTCGCCAAATAATAACTGAAAGACTACGACCCCGATTCTAAATCTGTCCTGTGCTTCCGTTTGAATCTCGTCTGCAATAATTTTCCCCACTAGCTCCGGTGGCGTCGTTTCTTCTGTTCCTACGGGGCAAGTGTAAACTTTCTGGGGGTTGCTTGGATGCTTTACCTGGATTGAATCTATGTCTACAATCGATACCCAGCCCTTGGAGTTTGTTAATATATTCTGCGGCTTGATATCTCCAATCACGTACCCGGATGAGTGGAGTTCTCTGACGATTGTGGCGAAGTTTAATGCTACCGCGTGTAGAAATTGCCAGTTGGCATCTACTTTTTCGGCTCTCCTCTTAAGTGGGTTGTAGACCTCAATGATCTGCCTTCCCCCTTTGATCCGTTTCATGAGGAACCCGACTTTACTTTTCCTGTGCAGAATGAATGATTCAGGCCATGCCCAAGGTGTATGAGATTTATCCGCATTGGGATTCTTTGGCGGATTGTTCATCATAATGCTTAGTTTCTCGATTTGCTCAATGCTCGGATTTTTGCGGTAGATCTTCGCTACCAAATCTGAATCCTTGACTCTCCAGACCTCTCCTTCCCCAGACGAAGCGATGTGCGATTCTAGTTCAATAATTTCCCCTTTATCGCTTCGGAGTGTTCTATCTTTCATGGACTTTCACCCCGATCGCAACAGTTTTGTCATCACTTGTTTTGGCATTGAGTGCCAAGTTGTTTTCTAGCCATTCCTTGAGCCAATATGAGCCAGTATCCGATTTAAAATTGTTCTCAACCCCTTTGAAGAATGGCTGGTGTGCTGACTGTGTAGCTCGCACGAGTGCCACATTTTCTAGTCCGTCCGTACTCGCGCAAATAAAATCTATAGGGGAACGAATCAGACTCACTTGCATTTTAGATTCAACCCCTCTTCCTGTTACGAAATAAGTTTCGTTGGCGAATTCTCCTTTTTCAGGCGGGAACACTAGCTTGTATTCCTGGGATTGGGACTCTCTAATGACTACAAATCCGTCCCCTATTTGCGCCACTGCAATCCACTTGGGGGTGATGACAAATCCTATTAGCGTGGAAGCTAGTTGTTCTACTGGACACCTTAACTGACTTGCTTTTAGCTTCAGCGCCTTGACATTTTCTCGCAGCACCTTATCGAAAACTTGCCTCGTTTTCCTTTCGCTCCAAGTTAACCTGAATCCAAAAAATTCATGTAACTTGATGCTGCCCAATGCTTTATTCAGCTCGGTTTTGGTTACTTCAACTATCAGCTTTGAGCCGATATTCGACATACGAGAACTTCCTGCGCCATCGGCTACCACTCCAATAAATACTTGCCCTGCGACTAGCATCCCTGCTGCGTCTTGACAGGGTATATGTTCTCGTTGATGGCTTACTCCCGTCGCACTGTGCGCTAGTGTTTTCCAACTGCTGCTTTTGGTCATGATTCAATGTGTGTGACTACTCTTCATGCGTTTTTCAGAATTTAACTACTGAAGGCGACTTCTATGTTTTGGTTGCAGCGATCGCCTTCTTCTACTATTTCTTCGGCACTACTAACCTTGACGGCTTTCCTATAAAATTTCAAGTCGTGGTTAGTCAAGCGCTTGGTTAACTGTCTGCTGCTACTGTTTCTAGTCAGGAAGGCTAACGATTCCACTAGATAATCTTTTCTTGAATCATCGCGTTCTAGGATTATGCCTTGGCATTTTCTTCCGTTGAACCATTCAAAATCTATAACATCACCAACTTCAAAAAGCATTGCCTTGTCCCATACAGGGAGCTGTTGTTTGGCAAATTCAATAATTTCTTTCCAACTTTTTTCTCGTGGGAACATCGCATAATAATTTTCGCCTTGCAGATTTGTCCACCAGATACGTTTACTGCCTCGGTTTCGTCCACTGCGAATTACGCAAGCTCCAAAATGTATTTCGTTGAGGATTTTTAGGGATTCTTTAAAGGTGAACGGCTTACTTGCCCGTCTTTTTTCAGTAGCGCTTTTGTCTTCTATCATTGGGCTTTGTTTATCCTATGCCAGATGGAGAAATGCAGATGCTATAAAGCTCTGTCCTTATAAAAGGTCGCGCAGTGAGCATCTGCACTTGTTCTCAATTGCATGGTTTGGTGTAGTTCGCACAACTGAACTACTGAGTTTAGGCGTGTTAGTCTTCCGCCACGTTTCCCCAGCTTACGGCGGGTAGATCTACGGCGTTTCCGATGCCGCTTCTTGAAACTTGGGTTACGCTTACGCTCAACCACCGGAACATTTCTTTGAACGCCAGTCCTTTCAGTTTGACTGGCTGGTTTACCTCAGACATTTCTGACAGGATATCTACGTCTGCTAAACCAACGGCAACGGGATAACAGATTAGGCTGCCTTTCTGTTCTTCCTCTTTTAATTTGGCTGCTGGTATCTTCCACTCGTCTGTCGGTCTCCCATCCGAGATGACCATTACCCAAGGACGAAAATATCCAATCGCATTTCGCTTGTAGGAGTCTTTGCGCTCGCCTAATTCTTTGATGGCTAGCTCAATGCCTCCTCCCATTGGCGTTCTGCCATCGGCTATTAGATCCTTGGGTTCAAAGTTATCCACCGTGACGAATTCTTGCACGACAGTCGCTTTTTCCCCGCTGACCACAACGATTTCTACCTCTACAGATAGCCGTGC
>NZ_DATNPA010000446.1:0-16388 GCF_036703385.1 Allocoleopsis sp.
CCCCTAGCGCGAGGTAGGCGCAAGGGAACAGTAGCAGGCCAGACCAGCCGACGAAGACGAAGCGATCGCGCTTGAGCCAGTCATCGAGGACGTCAAACCATCCTCTTGTACTTGCTGCGCGTCCGACTGCTATTGTCATAGCAAGAATCTCCAATGTATTTATAAAGACGAAAGAAAAGCGGCTTCCCCACGAATTGGACTGCTTATGTTGAATAAGCAGATAATGGGTTGGGCTCTCAGAAAAATTTACTTTTCTTTACTATATTCCATATATTAGGTGAAACATTCAGAATTTGCCACTGTTGAAGTGACGGCTCTGAAAAAACTGGTCTGTGCCAGTTCCATGTACCTAGGAAAGCCAGAGTTCTCCTCAATTCTCACGACCGTGCGGTTCGGTGTCTAAGATGGTAAAGAAAGTTATGTACGGAATGCTTAACACTTGACCCCGCATGTTCACCATTGATTTGACATTGAAAACTACCCCTGTCCCATTGTCTGTGCAACGCAAGTCAGCAGAAGCGGCAGAAGCGACTTACCAGGAAATTACCAAAGCCATGCGTACCGGCAGCGCTCAGTTACTGGAACTGACCTGTGATCATCAGCCGGAGAAAAAAATTGGCGTTCTCAGCGATCAGATCAGTGCGGTCATGATCTCTCAGAAATCCGGTGCAGCTGGAGGGGGGCGCGTACCTGGTTTCTTTGCCGTGGCTGAATGAAGACATCGGCAACTGACACCAGCGCTGAATCAGCTATTCGGGTGCGGGATCTTTGCTTCAACTGGCCTCAAGGAACACCCGTTTTACAATCTTGCTCTCTGGAGGTGCCAAAGGGCGAATTCTGGATGCTCTTGGGGACGAATGGCAGCGGCAAATCCACGTTACTCAGATTACTGGTAGGGCTATTGCAGCCTCAGTCGGGTGAGATGCAGATTATGCAGCCTGTGGGCTTTGTTTTCCAGAACCCTGACCATCAGCTAGTTATGCCGACTGTGGGGGCAGATGTTGCCTTTGGCTTGGTCGAAGAAAAGCTTTCTCCCGATCAAATAAGGGCCAGAGTCAGAGAGGCGTTAGCGGCTGTTAATCTTCTAGATTTACAGAGACGCCCAATCTACGCTCTAAGTGGCGGTCAGAAGCAACGGATTGCCATTGCTGGTGCGATCGCACGTCGTTGCGAAGTCCTGCTCCTGGATGAACCCACAGCTCTGCTTGATCCAGATACTCAGTTGGATTTAGTAGCACAAGTCCGCAAGCTGGTTAAAAGCCGTGGACTTACTGCACTCTGGGTCACTCATCGCCTAGATGAGCTGAATTACTGCGACGGAGCCTTCTTATTAGAACAAGGTCAGGTTGTTGATAAAGGTGAGCCAGAACGCCTGAAGCAACGAATCATGCAAGCGTCAAATAAGTAGTTAGACGTAATTAATTACACAAAAAATGGGCTGAAAACTTTGTACAGCAAGGAATCAGTATGTAATTAATTCTGTCCGGTTACTTATCGCTCTTTAACTTGGGCTCTTAATTCCCCCGTGATAACTAGAGCTGATATCTCGAATTAGCAGCGAAGACTTCACCCGATGGGGATTGGACAGACGTGACCAGTCCCCATTTTTATTGAGAAGCCCTGAGCAGGAGGCTTTTTTACCCAATTTTTATTAACTATTGTTAAAATGATGATTTCATATCAAGATTCAAATAAAAAAATACTGGCCTTGAATAATGTCCCGTCCTTCACCCCAGGCTGTTTTACTGGTTGATGGCTACAACATCATTGGCTCTTGGTCGAACCTAAAACAGGTTCGCGATCATGATGGGCTGGAGGCAGCTCGCCATGAATTAATTGAGGCGTTAGTGAACTACAGTGCCTTTCAGGGCTACGAAACTCAGGTTGTCTTTGATGCTCATTCTCAAAACACACCGATTTACTGTGAAGTATTCACGACTCATTTGTCTGTTTACTACACAGATTTTGGACAGACAGCCGACACTTACATCGAAAAATTCTGTGCCTCATTTCATCACTGTCATCTTTATCGCTCAGGCAAGCGGGTGATTGTCGCGACCTCAGATCGGGCGCAGCAGTTGACGGTCATAGGATACGGGGCGGAATGGATGTCATCCCAGCAGTTGGCTAGCGATGTTGAATTCGCGGCTCGACGAGCACGTCGTAAACATCGCCCGCAAAAACAATCGAATGGTCGTTTTTTATTCAATTCTCTGGATGCTAACGCTCAACAGCGTTTAGCCCAATGGCGTAAGGGTGCCCGGTGAGTTGGCTCTTCAGGAAAGGACTGCTTTGCCGTAAATCCTTCTAAATTTGCAGAAGGTAGTTGACAGACCCAGTAATCTTAGTTATCTTAATAAAGGTTCAGAAAACAAGCCCCCATCGTCTAGAGGCCTAGGACACCTCCCTTTCACGGAGGCGACAGGGATTCGAATTCCCTTGGGGGTATTAAAAAATTAAAGCTAAAAGGCATGAGCTTAAAAATTCTTATTAGGCTTATGTTTTTTGGCTTCTAGAGTTGTATAAAGATGATTCAGGGTGGTCTGTAAAGGTGACAACGGAGAGAATAGCCGCTACTTTTCAGTGAGTTTGTCAAGTCTTTCCCTAACCGCTAATTTCGTTAAAGAGCGCAGCAAGATTAAGAGCCAGAATCCAGAAAAGGCAAAAGCAGCGATCGCCCAGTTAGGGTAAGACCCTACCAGTAGTATCGCAGCGGATAGTAAGGCAAAGCCAGCCAAACAGGCATAAATCAAGCTTTTGAGGGCTAGATTAATCCGTTTGAGGGCGCGATCGCTTTCAATTGTACGGACATTCAATTGGAGTTCGCCCTGTTCAATCCGTTCTTCTAAGCGTTTAATTAACAGTTCAGTAGCGTTAGGCTGCCTCAATTTATATTGAATAAAGTTTCTGGCTTGCCTTGCTAGCTCTCCTACAACATTTCCCCGCCCTTCCTTTGAGACTGTGAGGCTTTGAATAAAAGGCTTACTAGCCGATAAGAGGTTATATTCTGGATCGAGGGTACGGGCAATACCATCAAGCGTCGTTATAGACTTTAAAATAAATGTCATCTGCGCAGGTAGACGAAAGGGTTGCTGCTCAAACATCGAGTAAACTTCGCTACGCATTTGATCAAAAGCTTGGAGTTCTACAGGCTTTTCCCTGAACTTCTCTAACGTAAAAGCAATTAACCGCCTAACTGGGGTCATATCTTGCACAGGTTCAATTAAACCCATGTAAGTCAAGGTATTAATGACTTCCTCGGTATCCTTTCTCAAGATGGCGAAAAAGGTTTTGACCATTTGGTCTTTGGCGATCGGTTTCACCTCGGTCATCGTGCCAAAATCGTAGAAAATCAGGTGACCCTCTTGACTCACTGCCATATTACCGGGATGGGGGTCAGACTGAAAAAAGCCGTCTTGTAATAACTGCTTAAGATAACAACAGATACCAAGCTGGATGATTTCTTTAGGATTAAGACCGCACGCTTCCATCGTCTGACGGTCATCAATTTTGATGCCGGGAAGATACTCTAGGGTGAGAACCTTTTTCGTACTGTATCGCCAATAAATTTTTGGTACGATCACACGAGGATAGTCTTTAAAGTTTTCGCGAAACTGATCGGCATTTTTACCCTCGTGGATGTAGTCAACTTCTTTATAGAGAAGCCCGAAAAATTCGTGGTAAATGGCCTCTAAATCATACTTTCTGGTCGAGGGAGCTAACCACCCCAAAAAACTCACCAATCGATTTAGAACTGCAAAATCTAGGTTAAAAAGTCTTTCTAATCCTGGACGCTGCACTTTAACGACAACATCTTCTCCTGTGTGCAGTCGCGCTTTATGGACTTGCCCTAAGCTAGCAGAGGCGAGAGGATAGTGGTCAAAGTCTCGATATAGGGTATGGATTGAGTTGCCGAGTTCAGATTCAATGACTGCGATCGCTTCGGCACTATTAAAGGGGGGTATCCGATCCTGTAATTGCCCCAGCGCCTGCACATACTCTCTGGGCAACAAATCGGCACGGGTGGATAAAGCTTGTCCAATTTTAATAAACGTCGGGCCTAAATCGAGCAGCGTTCCGACTAACCACTGCGCACGACGATTTCGATGATGAGGGGAGTTTCTGGCAACAATTTTGTCCCACCACAAATAAAACATCAACTTCGAGGCCGAAGCAAAAATGTCAATCTGGCGTGCCAGCGGTGAATATCTTGGTCGTTGCCAGCGTAGTGGCTTGGATGCAGTGGGGGTAAGCATACTGTTGACAATTTTCAGTCGGTACCCCGCCAGTATGCCAACGACGAGTGTCTTAAGGGGTCGTTTTCGATGCCTGGGATACGCCCCGTAGCGCTAAAGGCGCTGTGCCCAGCGCAGTTCACTAAGGTAATGAGTATTTCAGGATGTGTTAGCAGTGACTGGCTCCTTTTTTTTACTGATCAACAATAGAAGTTAACTTCAGTCAACCTTAAGCCTACTGTTGCAACTGGGGCAAGGAAAGGGTAAAACAGGTCAGACAACGTTGAGAATTTCCCAGAGAGCCGCTAGACACCTCAATCGTACCGTTGAGATGCTGCACTAAGCACTTGACCAAAGCCAAACCTAGCCCAGTGCCTTGAACAGCGTTTTGGGTAACACCTCGACCGCGACGAAATTTATCAAAAATATGGTCTAGGTCTGCGGGTGAGATACCGGGGCCAGTGTTACTCAAGGTCAGAACCACTTGATTCGCCTGATGTTGGGCTTGGTGAGTCACTTGTAAATGAACCGTAGTGTCTGGGTCGGAATACTTGCCCGCATTGGTCAAGAGTTCCAGTAGGATACGATTCAAGCTATCCGGATCGGTATTGAGTCTGAGTGAACGCACGGGGCTTTCTATCTTCAAGGTTAACCTTTTATTGGCCCATTTCTCTTCAAAAGACTGAGCTAATTGATCGATCAGCAGCATCAGGTCAATTTTTTGGGGTTGGATAGAGGCTTGATCAGCTTCTAACTGCTGTAGGCTCAATAAGTCGTTGATTAATTCAATTTCTTTATTACACTCCTGTTCAAGGATTTCCATATACTTCTGGCGACGCTCGGGTGGAAGTGTCGGTTGACGCAACATCCGAATCGCCAAACTCATCGTAGTTAAAGGCGTCCGCAGCTCATGACTCATCGTACTCATGAATTCTTCCTTGAGCTGATTTAATTGCTGTAGCTGGTCAATCTGCTGGCGAGTCTTTTCGTATAACTGAGCCTGAATTTCTAAACTGTGCTGCAACTGGCCGGTACGCTCTTCAACCAGGGATTGCACTTGCCGTAAGGTTTGATGCTGAATAATGACAGCACTAACCTGGGCACTGATCCCTTCAACAAACTCTAATTCATCGGTGTGCCAGTAGCGAGGTTGACAATGCTGCAACACCAAAAAACCCAACACAGTTGCAGCTACAGGTGTATTACTGGGTGTTCCAAGCAGGGGAACCATAAGTAAGGCTGGCATCAAGTCTCGCTCAAAGATTGAGAGACTCTCTGTTTGAAGGTCAATCGCACAAGATTCTCGACAGTCAGAAATGAGCATTGGCGCTGGAGCATCTCTATACGCTTGTTGGCACAAGCAAGACTCGGAGAGCCAGAAGGATTGCTTGAACAGGGGAGAAATGCTGTCGCTTGAGGCAGTTGCTCGCTCCGCTGTGGGAGCTAACCACTCACCTGCTACTGTTACCTGGGTTTGCGGGAGGTGCTGTGAAGGTCGGCTTTCAGACAGAGGATTGCTGTAGCTCAACAGAAGAAGCAGACCCCGATCAACCTGAAGAGCTTGAGCTGTAGAGGAGATCGTCATCTGGAAAATTTCATTGAGATTATCAGTGCTGTGCATCGCCAGACTCAACTGATTGAGGAGGGTCTGAGCATGAGCGAAGCGCTGTACTTGCCGAGTAAGTTGAAGCTGCGAAAGCGCGACGGCGACTGATTCCGCCACAATGGTTAACAGGTCTTTTTCGGGTGTTGTCCATTCGTGAGGTTGCGATCGCCCTAGGACAATTACCCCATTTACACAAGACTGGAACCAGGTGTGGATTTTCAAAACGGCTCTAAAGGGTAGCGGTTGTGAGTACCGACCAACGGTAGACTCCGCCTCCGATGCCTGTAGATCCGGAATTGCTAAAGGTTCCGAACTTTCCCAGTCAGCCGTAAGTATGGGGTGTTCCAGTAGTCGTGAGCGATCGCTCACAGAGAGGGAGGGAAAGCCATCCGCACACCATAAGGCCATTTGAGGCGTTGCAACAGGATTAGGGATAATGCGATCGCCCTGCTTGGCTAACACGACAATTAAGCAGGCATCCACCTGAAAAATGTCTCCTAAAGCCTTCGCAACTCTCGCCAGGAGTGTTTGCGGATCTGGACTGTTTAGAATGATTTGGGTAATTTGTTGCCCGATCTGAGCGGACTGGGTTGTGTACTGCATCAGAGAACCCTTTTGCTCCTGGGTAAAAACTGGTTCAATCGGGGCGGACAGATATGAAGTCGAATCATTTTCGAGGGAGGTGGCGTTAGTATTAACGCGGCGGGGCGGGTTAGCACACGAGCGGCTGTGAAACCGACGATTGTGCGAGGACATCACGCGTTCTGTATCCATGAGGCTTGTTCATAACTCTTATTAAAGAAGCTTTTTCGGTAGAGTATAAAAAACCAAGCCTGAGAACATAGGAGAAGTCAAGGCTTTAGATAGTCAGGCATCGAAGATCAGAAAAAGGCTAAAAGCTCAAGGCATAAACGCTAAAAAAGGGTTTGAAGCTAGTCTCCTCACCGTTTGCCCAATTTCCATCCTTTATACGTCCTCGTTCATCCCTTCCCAGACCCCAATACCTTGTTTCTCCATTAACGCAGTAGACTTCATACATACCCGACCTTAGCCAGACCTACTCTTGAAAAAGTGATCTCGTTACCGCTAGTGTTCCCAGTTTGGAGAGCTTTTGACCAGAAGCTCAGACTTTTTGGCACAGCAGGCACTATGAGCGCCTTTGGGCGGCTTGCTTTTGAGCCATCTCGCTATTTTGGCGATACAGCTTCATCCGGTCTTGAGCGGTTTTGTAGCGCTGGTCATCGGGCTTCACCGCCTTCATTAAATCAGAAGCCCGTTCCCACTTGGCTGCCAGATCCAACCACTGAGCTGAAGTTTTAACGGTTTTACCCGCTACAGAAGCTTGCTCAGCGAGCCGAACAGCGTCTACAAATGGATCGGATCTAGGAGACGATATCCGGGGAGTTGCTGACTTCGGCAATGAGTTAGTGTTCGGATTGATCCGTTGATATGTTTTCTCGGCATTCGGTTTTGGAGCCAACCCTTCGTGGAGGAACCAACCCACTAATAACAGGAGTATGCTCAAACCAACACCGCTATAAATGCCGTGCCAGTAAGGATTTTTTTCTTTGAGGTAACGCGAATGACTCTTGAGCAATGTGGACTTTTTTCTGTAGGCCGTTGGGTGATTCTTACGACTCTCCAGTAGTTGCTTGAACAGATTCGGCTTAGCAAGAATGATATCTTCAGACCAAAGCAACTGATTATCTGGATCGCGGCTAATTTCTTCTAACCAGAGCAATTGTTGCTCTCGCACGATTCGACTGTTGATTTTGACGCGACGAATGTTACGAGGTGAGATTTCTTCAAGAATCTGCTTGATTTTTGCCACCATTACAGGTTGCTCAAGTTGCTCAGGTATTGCTGCCTCACACAAAAGTTGCAGGATGCCGTCCGCCAAGACGGCACGGGTTCTGACGCCCGCATCTGCTAGCTGTTCATTCAACGTTTGAATGATCGCCGCAACGCTACCCTGGCGAGCTTGTTGAGCGATGTCATCCATTGGATCGCGCATGTTTTTTAGAACCATGGATTGGTTGCTCTGCCTGACTTTTTTATATAGAGTATCAGCCTCAATCGGCCTATTGCACCCTTGGTTTACCTCTTGACTGACATAGAGGCTAGAAAGGAAGGCAACGGAGCTAGAGATAGGCGGACAGTTCGCCATGACAGAATTGCCCCCACCTCTTGCTCAAAGAGATTCCTGACACTTATTTTCTTGGGAGAACGAAGATAAGCTTTTAACTTATCATTCCTAGAGCTCATTTTAGCTGTGTGTCATTCTGCCAACACGCGCCGATGGCTTTAAAGGCAGTTGGTGTCTAGAGAGTAGTAAGCTGTCCTTGCTTTAATGTTCCAGTTAGTGTTTAGCTTGTTTCTTCTGGGCTCGGAACCTTGCCCGTCCAGATGTGCCAATTAGAGGGAAATCACCTGAGTGCAGTCTGAGCAGATGTGTTTATGTATGTTTACAATTAGTTTAAAAATAAATGAGCGCCATTAGGAGAGTGTCCATGCTGCTGAAGTGCACGACGCGTCACATTCGCATCTATACGGCTGAAGTTGAAAACAATGAATTGATAGAGTCTCAAAACGTTTTAACCTTGGACGTTGACCCCGACAATGAATTTAATTGGAATGAAGATGCTCTGCAAAAGGTGTATCGCCAGTTTGATGAGCTGGTGGAATCTTACAGCGGGGCAGATTTAACAGAATACAACCTGCGCCGCATTGGTTCTGACTTAGAGCATCTTATGCGATCGCTTTTGCAGAGCGGTGAAATCAGTTATAACCTTGAGAGTCGAGTAGTCAACTACAGCATGGGACTGTCGCAAGTAGCTCCTCAGGCTGGATAGTCTTATAGACTACCGCCAAGTACGATTTCCCTCTTCGTCAGTGCGTGCTTGGCGAATCACATCAGAAATTTCTTCTGCATCCTTAACGTGGTGCAAAGCTTTTTGCTCCCCTTCCGGTTCGTCAACGATAAAGTAGGTGGGAACCTTAATATGGTCGCCAGTGATGTCAGGAGCATCAACGGCGACTTGCTGTGCTTTGTCTTCTATTGTTTGAGCTGATGGGTCGATCTTATCGCCCGGATTGACAACATCATTAGCACGAGGTTTTTCTGGCTTATCTGGAGAAAGTCCTATATCTTGAGTAGCTCGATCCGTCCGCTCAGCAGACTTGTCAGAAGCATTGATATTGGTTTTTTCTTGCTTATTCATAAAAAACTCCTAAGGTTTTAAACAATTGATAATTCCAAGTTGATGTTAAGAAAGAAAAGCTCATAATATCCTCTTTCTGTGGGGGTAATTGACTCAAGAAGCTTGCAGTGTGAAGGATGAAGGATGAAGCCAAAAAGTAATCGATTTCATACCTCAACTCCGCTCTGAGCCTTAGGTGAGAGTACAACAGGATGAAGTTCAAAGATGCGGAAACTTCATAGTTTATAGTTCCTAGTTCATACTTCAGCCTTTCGTTGACGTGGCCTTAAGCCTCTTGCCCTATCTTGTCGATGCAGTAATTACGACTAAAAAGATATTGACAAAAAGAGAGGTAAGCCTGTAAAAAATAACAGCCAACTGCTTTTTGAATGTTCGACCTCCAGTTTCCTAGTTTTCACCGACAGGGAGTACGGGGGAAAGGAATAGGGTACTGGAGTTAGTTCCTGAATGGTTAATCAATTTCCCTAAGCGCCTACTCTGCCCAAGTCCTATCCCTTTTGTGTCATTTTGGCTCAGTAGAAGAGGACGATTCAGAATCCGCTACTTGGGAGTTATCGGTTCGCTTCCGCTTCAGAAATTGCTGAAGCGCTGTACGACGATTTTCCAAAAAGCGACTCCAAAAACCTGGAAGAAAATTATCCATCGTTGACGCAAGAGCCCAAGTTTCCAAGTTAATCAGTTTGTAGCGCAGGTCGTGGGACTGCTGAAGCTTGGCGATTAGCTGCTTCATTTCAACGGAAGCCGCTGTGTTGAAGTCAGCAAAGGTTGGTTCATTGGAGCGATCGGCATCAGGTTGGGGCATGGTGATTTTAGTGATGGGAAAGTGCGAACTGATTAAATTGTGGTGATCAGCGGTGAACCGGACGATTGAGCAGGTAATGTTCCAAAATAAAGGTCTCGACTGTTCAGGAGTCGGCTGCGTCTCCTCTCAAACCGCAGCATCAGTCTCTACAACTGAACTGACGCCTTACTCCTCTTGCCTTTACCTTCAACAGTTATCGTTGTTAGAATGGGCGGCTGTAGCATGTCAAACTGCAACAGTTTGTCCCATCTTGTCTGAACAGAAGCCTTTAGACCCTTGGAGTTATAAACCCTGGTGGTGTCAGCCTTGGTCAATCTTGCTGACCGGAACAATGATCATCGCTAGTAGTTGGGCATTGGTCAAAACTGTCTGGGTCACAGTCCTCGTTACCCTGCCAATTTTAGTTTGGTGGACATTTTTTTTACTGATCTGGCCTGGGCTGTTCAGGGAAAGTGGTAGATCAGACAATTATTAGCAATCGACGCAAGTTTTTATTCCCTAGGGCAGAGATCGATCGCAAGCGCATAAACCCACGCTAGATTCAGAGGCTACAATCGGTAATCAATACGCTTGCGCAAGACACGTCAAAACGCGGAGTCAAATTCCTGCCATTATGAGGTGAGACTTGTAGCCCAAATCATCATCGGCTGAATGTAGCGAAGAATTTTCATGGAAAATCCGGCGGCCACGATTCACTGCTCTAACATTCGCTGTCAGGCTCCCAACCCACAGAGTAATAAGTTCTGCCAGCAATGTCGCACGCCGCTGTTGAGACGCTACCTATGGGCGATTGGTCAGGGGATAGACTCTTTGAAACCCGAAGACGCGATCGCAGGGCGCTATGTACTAGTACACTCGCGAGTTCTTTTAGATACTCAGCCTGGTATACCACCCGAAACTCCCCTTGACATTCCTCCCAGCTTGACGCCCTATCTGAGGCTTGCGCCCTATGCATTACACATTCCCCAACTGTATGGGCGTCTGATATCCATAAATGGACGCAGTCGCTCAGAAATCTGGCTCCTCGAAGACGCACCGCTCTACATGAGTGTCACTGGACGGGAAGCTCGACGGGGAAAAGAGGCACGCCCAGTTGAAGGACAGCTATTACCCGAACTGAGCAGCGTCTGGAAAGATGCCTCAGCGATGCGCCAGTTAAATTGGCTGTGGCAGTTGGCGGTACTCTGGCAACCCTTGAGTAGTGAAGGGGTGGCTTCTAGTTTGCTCTCCCCTACTCTCTTGCGGGTAGAAGGCTCAGTCGTTCGCCTGTTGGAATTGCAGCTCGATACAAAGTCAGCACCGACCCTGCAACAGTTGGGTAGTTTGTGGTCACAATGGCTATCAGGCGCATCACCGAGCATTAGTAGCTTTTTGCAACAGATCTGTACTCAGTTGAGCAAAGGACAGATTCAGAAATCCGAGCAGCTTGTGGCGCTGCTGGATCGAGCTCTCAAAGAATGTGGGCGATCGCAAATTCGCACTTATCAAATTTTCACTCGCACGGATTCAGGCCCTAGTCGTCCCCACAATGAAGATGCCTGCTATCCACCCGCTGGGCAGTTGCTCAGACCCCCAAACGGTGCTGGTGCATTAGCGATCGTTTGTGATGGTATTGGCGGACATGAAGGCGGTGAGGTGGCCTCTCATTTAGCCATTAACACTCTCCGGGAACAAGTCGAAAAGCTCCCGAACGACCCAGAGAACTGGAACCCAACAACCCTAACGCTGGAATTAGAACAAGCGGCCTGTGCAGCTAATGACATCATTAGTCAGCAAAACGACACCGAACACCGCTCCGATCGCCAACGGATGGGTACAACACTAGTCATGGCTCGAACCGCTGCTCATGAAATGTACATCACCCATGTGGGAGATAGTCGAGTCTACTGGGTGACTCGCCATAACTGTCACCAAGTCACCCTGGATGACGATTTAGCCTCTAGAGAGGTGCGGCTCGGCTACGCCCTATACCGCAATGCTGTGCAACAGCCCACAGCAGGCTCTCTGGTTCAAGCCTTAGGTATGGCTCCCTCCGCCACCCTTCATCCGACTGTACAGCGCTTTGTCTTGGACGAAGACAGTGTTTTTCTGCTTTGCTCGGATGGGCTCAGTGACTATGACCGGGTAGAACAATACTGGCAAACCGAAATTCTGCCCCTTCTGGAAGGTCGAGTTGATTTACCGACCGCAGGAGGACGACTGATTGAGATTGCCAATACACAGAATGGACATGATAATGCCACGATTGCTCTGATCCACTGCAAAGTGAATTCCTCAAAAGAGACACAACCAGCACAAGTGTCATTATCACAGATGTCTGTTCCTACCCTCTCAACTGGAGGAGGAACAACCCTCCCTACGGCTGCTCCTTCACTGATGAAAACGCAGCAGCTGCCATCCGCAGGCTCCGGTCGGCGTCCGTGGGGGCTGTTGCTAGGTATCTTCGTCCTGCTGGGAATGGGTGGCGTGCTAGCGTATTTTCTGATTCCAGGGGTGAGTGAATCCGTCGATCCGCTCGTGAGGCAAGTTGCCTCTAGTACCAATCCTTCTACCGAACCACTGCCAGCTAATCCATCGCCAGATTCTACCAACCTAGGCGACCCAACGGCTTCACCCACAGAGATTTCGTCCTTAGAGCAAGGAGCCATCATTCAGGTGAGCAGTTCAACCCCAACGAACGCCCAGCGCCAGAGTGTACCGCTTTTGCTGCGACGCGGCTGGTTGCCCCAAAACCAAACCCCGCTCGGTGTCGTCCCAGGGGGGAGTATTTTGCAAGTCATCAACAAATCACCAGATCAACAGCAAAATAGCTGGGTAGAATTGAAAGTCTGCTCATCTGGCATGAGCCACTCTCAGGGTCAAATCCCACAGGCAGCGAAGTCTACGGCTGAACGTCCTCAAAGCCAAGCTGGAAAATCCCCAGGGGGGGCAAACCCGCAGCAGGCTCCTGTGCCTTATGTTCCCGTCAAGCAGGGACAGATTGGTTGGCTTAAAGAAGCGGATGTTCTGCCACACATTAACCCAAATTTCACAGCAACCAACGAATGTGCGTCTCCCTCTCCCTCTCCTCCCGCCTTGACCCCAACGCCCAGAGCTATTCAATCGCCCTAAACGTTGACCAATTGAAGATTGACAGGCATGTAGTTTAATGCATTAAACCTTCAACCTCCAACCTCCAACCTTCAACCTTCAACCTCCAACTTTCAAACCCTCAACCTCCAACCTTCAACCTTCAAACCTTCAACTCTTCAGACCCGAAAAATAGGATTAGGCTCAACACAGCCAAAGAACTCGGTAGACTGAAAGAAAAACACATACAGCTGCTCTTCGTGTGGCCTTTTAATGTCTGGAAACGAAAATCCGCTGCTTAGTTTGGCGATCGCTCGTCTATCAACGGCTGGAGAAGAAAACTTTGCTATATGGGTTCTCAAAGCTCCTTATCCTGGGGGCTATGTTCTTCATCAGACGACTTGGTCTCCAAACATGACTCAGACCTGGTTAGCGTGGCAAGAGATGTTTTCCTTACGAGGTTTACCTCATGTCCCTCTGATCCATCATGCCAGTCAGTCTGCCCGAACGTTGCCCCCGGAGAACGATATTAGCGCTGGTGGTCAGACTACCAGTTACAGTAGCCGTCTAATGCAGCGTTTGGGGATTGACTTGTGGGCATGGCTGTTTGAAGGTCCAATACGCAATACACTGGCTCAAAGTCAAGGCATTGCCATTGGTCAAAATAAACCCCTGCGGCTGCGGCTGGAAATTCGTGATCCCGATTTCATTCCCCTTCCCTGGGAAATTATGCAACAAATGGCAGGGAAACAAGCCATTTCTCTGTCTCAACAACTGCTATTTAGCCGCACTACTAGCGATGTTGACTTGCTCAAGCCCTTTACCCGCTCCAATCAAGCCTTAAACATTTTGCTGGTACTGGGACAGGATGGTCATAAACCAAGCCGTCCAGCGGCTGGTTTGCAGCTTGAACAAGAAGCCGCCGCTTTGGCCAACGTTCTCAAAGCTTGCGGACAACCCAATCCCAGCAGTGAAAAATTTGTTGCCCCCGTTGCCTGCAATGTCGAAACCCTACTACAACCGACACCAACAGAACTAATCGACGCACTGGAAAAAGGTGCTTTCAATATCCTGTTTTATGCCGGTCATGGTGAACCTGGACCCGATGGAGGTTTGCTGTTTTTGCGATCAGATGCTGTAATCAACGGCACAGAACTGGCTCAAGTTTTGGTTCGCACTGAGGTAACCTTAGCCGTGTTTAACGCCTGTTGGGGTGCCCAACCCGACCAAGTGGGTTCCCAAACGACTCCCCGCAGTAGCTTAGCCGAGGTACTGATCCATCACGGCGTTCCCGCTGTTTTAGGGATGCGCGACTCGATCGCTGACCAAGAAGCTCTAACATTTATTCAAACTCTGGCCCAAGCGCTGGCTGCCCGAATGCCCATTGACCAGGCTGTAGCGGTGGCAAGGCAGCAACTGTTGACTATTTATAAGTTCAACCAACCCGCTTGGACTCTGCCTGTGCTTTATATGCACCCTCAGTTTGAAGGCGAGTTAATCAAACCGATAGAAGAAGGAATCACCGAGCTCCCCAGTATGACACCCAGCTGGGTTGGAACCCCTGCCCCAGTAGCTTATTTGCGCACTCTCGGCTCCACCACTCAAGTCTGGCGGATTCGGGGTGGACTGATGCGAGTGGGACGCCGCCAAGAGAACGATTTAGTGATTCAGGAGCAGTGGGTCAGCCAACACCATGCAGAAATCATTTGCCGCGATGATTTTAATGGTAAAGAAGCTCGTCCCACCTATTTTTTGCGAGATTTCTCTCGCTACGGCACGCTACTGTTACCGACTGATCCAGGTAATGGAGCAGTAAACCAGGCTCTTGGGGAACGTGATGGTGTTCAGAGTTGGCAAAAAATCCACCATCAGGAAGTTCCTTTGCAATCAGGCATCAAGCTAAAGTTTGGCAGTAGTCAGGGTCAAACCCTGGAATTTTTGATTGAAGCGTCTTCTGACCCTTTGGGATAACTTGCTGCTTCAGTCAATAGATGGGACTCATTCAAGCGCCTGTCGCCCTAGAGAGCCGTTCAAACCCACATCGGCTTGGCTTAGTCGTCGTTGAGTTCATCTCACTCTCAAGAGCGCTAACCGCATTGCTGCAAAATATTGTTGGTTTTGCACCAATCTATGTAGGCGCTATCTTGTATTTTATGAGATGTTACGGAACTCTCTAGAGTGCTGATGTAGCTATCCAATGCCAGGATTCATCTACCTACCCACACAGGAGGGTCATTATGTCAGGTCAACCCATGCAATACAAAAATTGTGAGGATGCTTTGAACAGCATACAAGGAGAGCTACTAGAGGCACTCTTGCATTCAGAGGAAGATTTTTATCCCTGGAATCCGGCGGAACCTGAGGCTGAAGCCTATTTCGCTGAATTGGAACGAGAGTTTTTACTCGAACAGTGGCAAGAGGTAGAGGAAATTACTCAAGCGTCGCAAACGCTATTTAACCAGTTGCACCAATGCTGGTCATCGTCTAACTTGGTCGTTGAAGAAAAATTACGTCAGTCTTTATCCGATCGCTTTGCTACCCTGATGCCTGAGGCATGGCTAGAGGCGATCGCTCATAAAGCCCAACAAATTTTCTCAACCAACATGTCTTTGGCAGAGCAGTTGGTACTATGTGTCAAACCGTTGTTACCCAACTGGGCAGAAGACGATCTATTGGTCTTTGCTCGTCCTTTGGCTTACGCGATGCGGGGGAAAGCAGAGTCAGGAGCTGAAACTCCCTCTGGCGTTGCTCGATCTGTAGAGTGGACGGAGTTATCGCCGATGGAACAGGCTCGATTAAGTTTGACAGTCGCCCATTCGGCTCTTTTGCAACTGCAAAACTCCAGCGACAATGCGGAACAGCCATGACGCTGAATCCAGTTGATTGGTTGCTCCTTTTCAGTCCTTAGGCTTGAAACCCTTCTTTATCTTTATCTTTATTCTCTTGGTAGACCCCTCACTCGCTTGCTGCCATGCACCTTAAATATTTGGCGGATTGAGCTTTTGTGTCGGTAAGAACACCACAATGTCTCAATGTAAGCTTGCCCTCCCCCCTCGCACTTCTACCTTGTCCTACTTGAATACTGAGTGTGAATACACGAGAGTGAACTACCCACACTGCCCTATCGGGTCACCGGAGCTTTAGTGAAGATGGGCTTCCAACTTCATCGACCGCTGCCCCTTCTCCTTACGGATATTCGGTCTTACGCAGTCTCCATCGGCAGGGACGGGGTTCCCTCCGCCCATAGAAAGTATCCGAATGCCTTCGTTTCTGATGTTCAATGATGCATTGCCATCACGGTCATGATGAGCGCCACAACAAGGGCAATCCCACTCTCTAATATCGAGTGGTAATTCATCAACGACGTGAGTACAGCACGAACACTTCTTGGAACTGGGGAACAATCTATCAATCTCGACTAGCTTTCCTTCCTTACGTTCTAGCTTGTATGCAAG
>NZ_DATNPA010000447.1:0-22531 GCF_036703385.1 Allocoleopsis sp.
ATATTCAAGGATTTCGGGATAACAGGCTGAGGGAATGGATTCCAAGAGTTGCCGCACTCCTTCCCGTAACGTTAATCGCCTCGCATACATTTCGGGCATCAGTTGTTGGGACAGTTCGGGTGCAAACGTCTTGAGCATCCCTACAAAGGTTTCTTCTGCGGTGATTGTGCCGTCAAAGTCGCAGAATACCACTCGCTTGGCAAGATTTGGGCTTTGATCTTCGGGAATTGGGAGAGATGGGGAAGAGTTTTGGGACACAATTCGCGATCGCACTGACGAGAATACAGAAAACAGAATACAGGATACAGCGCAACTTCCTAAACAAAACATCCTTTTTCAATCCCACATTTTTAATACATGGGAGCCTTCTGCCCTCTGCCCTCGTACTTCTGCCTTCAGAAGGCAGGGCAATGATTCTAAATTCAGACAATAATTATCAACTTGTTCTAAGAGACTATGAATTAAGCCATATTTATTGAGAATGATGGCTGGTACACTCAAGCCAGTCATTTCTCGTGTAGGTATAAACTTCTTTGGCTCAAATTTAAACTCACCTTCCTTGACCCGAAATAAGCTAGATATCGGCTGTAATACCTGCACATGGAATAGCTGTTTCAGCTGCTCAGGTTTTAATACACCTTGATTTTTCAGGTACAGACCGAGCGGTTCATCAATGGGACAGCACCAATGTACAAGTTTGTCGAATACGCGATCGCTAACCATCTGGCATTGCTGAATCAGGGAAACTAAACCTTGCTGGTCTAATTTATGAGCGGCTGCCACGATGTAACCTTGGTAGACCCAAATGTAAGAAGTCACGTAAAAGCTTAGCGGTGATGTTGATTGGGCTTCTGGCAACAGACGAACACTCAACATACCAGTCTTATGTCCTTGATCGATAAACTGAAAAATTTCTCGTAAGGAAAAATCCGAGAGAAAACCTGTAGTAGACATACTTTTTTGATTGACGGCTGAAAAGATAAACCTACAAAATCCATTAGTAAGACTTTGCTTGAATCTCACGTTACAAGACTTACGCCACCATACCCTACAGGATAAGCTGTTCAGCATTCAGATTGGGACGCCTAAATTCCTCAAAGGAAGCGGGCAACAGGGAATACCCAATTTAAATGCATAACAGCTTAGGGTTATATCATTCATTAACACTATCGAGAGGACATTACTCCATGAGGCTGATACTTCTGCCTAGATTTTAGGAGATATTATAAATAATAGGAAGGGAATTTTTGTGGTTATTTTTAGTATAAAAAATAACATTAATTATATTAATATATTTAATGATTTAAGTGCCATCGATAGAAGTTAGGTACCAAGCAATATATATTTTTGATTGTAAAATCAAAATATTAAAATATTAATCGTGTTCTGGAAGTCGTTGCATAAATACTGATAAACTGATAGGCGCTCCAGGCCAGACTTAACCTTAAACTAATCTTAAATTAAACCATTGTGTCTACTAAAGGGTTTCTCTCAGACTGCTCCTTAGAGGAAATTTTTCTGTTGATCGAGAAAGGCCACAAAACTGGCGTTCTGAGGCTCCATGTGTCATCCCCATACCCAGAAGCATTACCGCTTACTTATTACATCTGGGTGTATCAAGGTCGTATTGTGGCTGTTGCTAATCGATTAGACCAACAAGGTTTAGTTTCCCTAATTGCGCAAGACCAAGGCATCAAAAATCGCCTAGTTACCGAATTAGCGCAGTCTTGTCCAATCAATCAACCGCTGGGTTTGTGCCTTAAAAAGCGATTGATTTTAGAAGCCGAACAAGTGAAACATCTATTTAAGGTTCAGGTATTGCAGCAAGTCTGTGCTTTGTTTCAAATCAAGCAAGGCCAATTCGAGTTTTATCAAAATGTTGCAATACCAACCCGAGAAATGACAGGCTTGAGCGTACCCCTGATAGCTCTCAATCAATACTGTTTATTGGAGGCTCCTTCTAATTCAGAGGAGTTACCACTGGTCACTGGACTGTGAGATGCTAGTGAAAGAAGGCAGTTCACCTAGCGTTTTCCTTCTTGAGTAGACAGGAGGCAGAAGGCAAAAGGCAAGAAAGTTTGTACAGTAAGCTTTTTAACCTTTTTCAACTGGATAGTTATTTATGCCACGCTGCACTAGTCTGTCCGAAAAACAAGAGGGTACCTGGATCAGTGTGTTCGGCAATCGTGAGCAAGACCCACGGCTTAAGCGGTAGGTCTTTGCCCAAATTTTCGTCATTGTTTTATCTGTTCACAATACCCCGCTTTGTTGAGCTAATGGTAGCGGTAGACATTTATTGCTGATTAGCAATTGTTGAAACTCATGAGCTGGCAGTGGACGACTGAACAAATAGCCTTGCATTCCATCACACTGATGTTGGCAAACAAAAGAGAGTTCAGATTCGGTTTCGACGCCTTCGGCAACCAATTTCAGATTGAGAGTTTTTGCCATTTCAATAATGGCTTTTGTAATAGCAGAATTGCTGGGATTTTCCGTAATATTACGGATGAAGCAGCGGTCGATTTTTAAAATATCGAAGGGAAATTGCTGCAAGTAGCTCAAGGAAGAATACCCTGTGCCAAAATCATCAATGGCAATTTCTACGCCTAAGGACTTCAAGGCATTCAACCGACGAATGGCCACCTCCGTGTTTTGTACCAACATGCTTTCAGTTAGCTCTAACTCGATATATTTAGGGTCAAGCCCTGTTTCCATGAGGATTGCCACTAACTGATGGCGCAAATCGATTTGACTGAATTGACGGCTGGATAGGTTTACGGCTACCCGTAAACCTCTAAAACCCGCATCTTGCCAAATTTTCGTTTGCTGGCAAGCCGTCTTCAACACCCACTCTCCAATTGGTACAATCAGTCCGGTTTCTTCTGCGATCGGAATAAATTTATCGGGTGAAACTAGACCACGTTCTGGATGCTGCCAACGCACTAAGGCTTCTGTGCCAACGATTTTTCCGGTTTTGAGATTGACTTGGGGTTGGTAGTAGACCAATAGTTCTTGGCGTTCCAAGGCATGGCGGAGGCTGCTCTGTAAGGCAAGGCGCTCCGAAGAGCCGATGTTAAAGGCGGCAGTATAAAATTGATATTGATCGCCTCCATGCTGCTTGGCTTGAGTCATCGCTGTATTAGCATGATTGAGCAATTGTTCAATCTTTGTGCCATCACGAGGATAAAGAGCGATGCCGATGCTAGCAGTGATAAAGAGTTCTTGATTGGCTAACTCAAAGGTTTGGGAGAGACTCGTGAGAATAGTTTGGGCGACATGAGCCACATCTTTCTTATACTGAGTGGTGGGACAACAGGTTTCTTGCGTGTCCTCCAACACGCCAGGAGGCTTTTCCCAGGATAGGATAATGGCAAATTGAGCAGCGTTTAAGCGAGCCACTATGTCTTGGCTACCCACACAAGCCGTAATGCGATCGGCAACGGCTTTGAGCAATAAGTCACCGACGGCGTGACCTAAGTTATCGTTGATTTGGTTAAATCGATCTAAACCCAGAGACAGAACCGTTACTAATTTTTGGACATGGCTGTCTATTGGTTGTACCTGCTTAAACCGCTCTCGCAACGACAGCTGATTCGGTAAATTGGTTAAACTGTCATAGTGGATTAAGTAATTCAGTTGGTCTTTGGTTTGCTGAAGTTCGGTGTGATAACGCTGTTCAAGAGCCGCTTGTTTTTTCAGTCGGCTGGCGATCGCACCTAGCAATTCGGCTCTCGTAAACGGTTTGGTAATATAATCGTCTGCGCCCAATTCCATCCCCTGACGAAAATCTGCTTTCGCCGCTTTCGCCGTTAAGAATATAAAAGGAATCGATGCCGTGAGCGAGTCTTGACGCAGCGCTGTCAGAACGCCGTAACCATCTAACCCCGGCATCATCACATCACACAAAATCAAATCGGGAATCATGGCTTTGGCTAAATCTACACCGATTTGTCCATTTTCTGCACCGATTACCTCAAATCCTTCAACATCTAATAATTCTAGAATGTTTTCCCGGACGAACTCTTCGTCTTCAATGATCAGAATTTTCTTCATGAGCTGGTTCCAATGTGTTCCAAGTTATAGATTGGTAGCGTGACTGTAAATGTAGTGCCTACCCCGATTTCACTCTCCACGGCAATCTGTCCTTGGTGGATATCAACACACTTTTTAACGATTGCCAGTCCCAGACCCGTTCCGGCAATTGTTCCAACATTCGTTGACCGGTGGAAAGTCTCAAATAGTCGCGGTTGGTCTTCGCTCGGAATTCCGATGCCGCGATCGCGAATTTGAAATATAGCTTGCTCTTCTAAGGCGCTAATTGTCAAGTCGATGGTACTACCGTTAGGGGAATACTTAATGGCATTACTCAGCAAATTTTCCAGGATTTGCCGTAGTAACTTCTCATCCATATATGGCTGAGAGAGGGAGGAAAAGAGTGTGTGTTGCTCCTGTGGGGATTGACTTGAGAAGTTCTCCCGCTCTCCCGTCCTCACTAAAGCTCCCGTCCCCCTCTCCCCCATACTCCCTCTCCCTTTCTCCATGCCTAGTCCCCAGTCACAAGTAAAAATAATTGTGTGCTGGTTATTGTCATTGAGTTGCAATTCTTCCACCAAATTATGGCAGAATTTTTCTAAATCCAACGGCACTGGATTTAACTTTAATTTTTCGGCTTCTACTTTCCCCAGGATTAAGACATCATTCAAAAGTCGGGTCATGTGTTTGACCGATGTTTGAATCCGCTTTAGGTGAGTCAGTTTTTTCTCCTGAGTCCATTTATGACCGTAATTTTCCAGTAATTCAGCTGAAGAGTGAATCGTTGTCAGAGGAGTGCGAAACTCGTGAGAGGTCATGGTGATAAAGCGAGATTTGAGTTCCCTCAGTTCCTTTTCTTTCTCCAATGCCTTGCGAATTTCTCCTTCTGCCTGCTTGCGTTGAATCATTAAACCTAATTCTGTTGAAGCAGCAATCAATTCAATTAACCGTTGGTCTTCGTCCTTGGATTCAAACATATAAAAGATGAGGACAGCAAGCACACCATCAGTGGTCAGGAGGGGAATTCCCAATGCCGCTTTAAGACCTGCTTCCCTCGCCAGTTGGGCACGAAGATAAATTTGATTGGACTCGGCTGAAACATCTCGTCGCCACTCAGGCTTTTGCCTGCTCCAGACACGTCCTGGTAATCCCTCATGGGGAGCAAAGGTCAACGTCTCGCTGGCGCGGCGGAACGTCTCTAGATTTTTGGTCTTGCTGAACCAGGCAGGACTGCATTCCAGAACAGTACCATCAGCTCTAGGTACCCAAGCTTCACCAAAATCCCAGCCAGTGGCTTCACAGACTTTCTGGAGTGCCACGCTGAGGGCAGCATAAAAGTCTTGTGACTCAAAGATGGCTCGCGTGATTGAGTGCAAGAACTGGACTTCCTTCTCTGACTTTTTGCGTTCAGTGATGTCCCGATCAATCCCGCGATAACCACAAAATATACCTTTAGCATCAAAAATCGGCACACCGCTGCGTTCGAGAACCACCAGATGACCATCTTTATGGATAGTTGTATTTTCGACACAGGTGAAAGGTTGCCGCGAGGTGGAAAGTTGAGCAAAAAGGTCAGCAACACGCTGACGCTCTTGGGGTGGCATGAAGTCAAAGGTCGTCTTGCCTAAAACGTCTGAAGCTTTGTAACCTAACACGCTCTCAACCTTAGGGCTGGCATAGGTATAAACAGCATTTTCATTAACTTCCCATACCCAATCACTGCTGGTTTCGACTAAATTGCGAAACCGCTCTTCACTCTCCTTGAGTTGCTCCTGTGCCCTGTGACGCTCGATAATCTCGGCTCTTAGGATGCGGTTCGCCTCCCTTAAGGCCGCTGTGCGCTCTGCCACTCGGATTTCCAAGGCATCATTGAGTTGTTCTAGGGCAACTCGTACTTCTACACGCTCGGTGATGTCCTGTACAATCACAGCAACTTCATCAGCTCCACTTTTAATAATGCGAGCTTCAAAGTGATGGGATTTGCCATTTACCCAAAGATGATATTCAACAAGTTGCATTTCATGGGTTTCAATGGCTAGCTCAACGTGATGCCAAATCAGCCCTGCCACCTCAGTGGGCAAGACTTGATGCAAATGTCGCCCCATGATTTCAGTAGTAGAAGCTGATAGAGTATCCTGTTTGGCAGCTTTGCCATCCAAATAGATGCCATCTCGTGTGACGCGAAATATCGCATCCGGTATCACTTCTAAGAGGGCACGGTTTCTGTCAACGCTGGCTTGTAGTGCGGATTGTGTGTGCTTGGCACGTTGTTCAAGTGCAGCGACAAACAGGGCGATCGCACACTGATCAGCGATCGCTTGAACAAAGGCGATTTCCTGATACGTCCATTCCCGTTGAGGTTCACACTGATAAAGGATAATCGCACCGAGGTCAAAGGAGGAGTGTAACAACGGCACCATCAAAAGTCCCCAAAGACCCGATTCCTTGGCTGAATTCTGAATCACGGGTGAGATTTGTTGCCCAGCGCCAGGGAAGCCTACGGATTTTCCCTGAGCTAGCCAGGAGTGAGAAGACTGGTAGACGTTACAAAATAAACGGTAGAGACGATCAAACGGAACAACTTCGCTATTGGGTTGGGTCGTTGCCACCTTCACCCATCGTGAAGCTAAACTGTGTTCGCGATCGCTTCCTCCCTCCCTACCTTGAGTATCGTCAAGTTGAACAATTAAACAGCCGCTAACTGAGAGGGCCTCTTGTAGCTGTCTAGCGATGCAGTGCAGTACGTCATCGAGAACCAGCCTCCCCAATGTCGCTTGGGCAATTTGGTTCATCATTGCCGCCTGAACAGCCAGAAGATGTGAGTCAATCGCCTCCTGATCAATCGTCGAGTGGTTCGGTAGAGGGTTGGGTGAAGTAGCCATAAGTCGCAACGGATGGACAGCAACTAGGGAATGGAAGATTGCCGATAGGCTGTAGGCAGAGTAGGAGGGCAGGAAGTAGGAGAAGGACTCAGGATTAATCGTTGTAAACTTCTTCCCTAACCACCTATCGGCCTAATCCCTATACCCTATTGGATCTCTGGCCAAAGCCACTTTTACTCCTAGTGGGTGAAGGTTAAAGAGCGATCGGGGAAAGGAGAGGTCAATCCCTTTCCCCCTTCCCCGACTTTTGCCAGAAGTCTATTCAGTTCTAGCCACTTGAGTAACCGGACAGAATTAATTACATACTGATTCCTTGCTAGACAAAGTTTTCAGCCCATTTTTTGTGTAATTAATTACGTCTAACTACTTACCTGATCTCAATTGGAGCCGCTTGTGCTGGCGCGTGCAGGAGCGTTTCCTCGATCCGGTCTAGCACTTCCACTAGAGTAAACGGCTTAGTAATATAAGCATTAGCTCCTAATTCCAGACCCAGGCTTAAATCCGTTTTAGCGGCTTTGGCGGTCAGAAAGATGAATGGAATCGCAGCGGTTTTCGGTTCCGAGCGTAGCCCTGTTAGCACACCGTAACCGTCAAGTTCCGGCATTCGGACATCGCACAAGATCAGATCGGGAAGCTCTTTCTGGGCAAGAGAGAGACCAATACGACCATTTTTCGCCGAGATCGCCTCAAAACCCTCAGTGTCTAGCAGTTCCACAATGTTCTCTCGCACACTTTCTTCATCCTCAATTACCAAAATTTTTGTCATTTGTTCCCTCCATTGGCCTTTGGTAGTGCGATTGTCCGCTGAATGCTAAATAAATAACAAAGCTGAAACTGCTCACTCGTTCCGCAACCTTCACAAGGCGTTTACCTCAATAGCAATCTACCGATGAGTTGCTTCTCGTAAATTGTTGCATACCCACTGATGAGAATCCCTCGTGGAAAATACGGGGATGTAAGCTTTTTCTAGGGAGCTGTTCTCCGTAAATTTACCCTTGAAGTGAGTAGGAATTTGTTTATTTATGGCTGTGGTCGGTGAGAAAGCTCAAACTTTTGCACAGCAAGCGGGAAATTTTTGGTTCCATATACACCAATGGTGCGTATTGGGGATTTGTCTGTTGCTCTTGGGGGGATGTCAGCTACAGGGGCATCCTGATAAGGCAGGTGTGCTTCAGCTAACACTGTGGCATGGCGTGAACCCGCCCCACAATCGTGATGTTTTACAAGAGTTAGTGGAGCGGTTTAACCAGGAACATCCAGACATTCAGGTGAAATCGCTGTATGTGGGTCAAGAAGACCAGCAGATACCGAAAATTTTAGCCAGTGTTGTGGGCAATGTACCGCCAGATATGTTGTGGTTCAATCCCACCCTTACAGGGCAGTTAGTGGAGCTGAATGCTATTCGCCCTTTGGACGAATTCCTGGCGGCCTCATCGGTAAAGGACGAAATTGACCCAGCGCTGTTTGAATCTATGCAATTTTTGGGTCATAACTGGTCGGTGCCGTTTGGGACGAATAATGCAGGAATTTTTTATCGTCCATCGTTGTTTGAGGCAGCGGGAATTACCCAGTTGCCCAAGACATGGGAGGAGTTGCGGGAGGTCGCTAAAACGCTCACCTGCGATCTTGATGGTGATGAGCGGGTTGATCAGCATGGGATACTCTTGCCTTTGGGTAAGGGTGAGTGGACGGTATTTATGTGGTTGCCGTTTATGTGGAGTGGGGGAGGTGAGTTGGTAGGAGAGAGCATGGGGAGCGATTCTTTACTCAAGTTCAGCAACGGAGTACAAAACTTTCCCTACTCTCCCACTCCTGGAGGGGGCGTAAATTTAGTGAATCAAGGAGCGATCGCAGCACTGCAATTTTGGCACGATTTGATTGAGGATGGTTCAGCCGCCTTGTCTGTGCCAGAACGAGGATATGAGATGGATGGCTTCCTCGCGGGTAAGGTGGCAATGCAGTTCTCTGGCCCTTGGACGTTGGGACAACTGCAAGCAACAGGTGTTGATTTTGGTGTCTTCCCGATGCCATCGGCGGCACGACAGGCAACGGTCATCGGCGGTGAGAATTTGTTTTTGTTTAAAACGAACCGCGAACGCGAACAGGCAGCGTTTAGGTTTGCTGAGTATGTCATGGGGGAAGAGTTTCAGACTCAATGGGCGATCGGGACAGGTTATCTACCTGTCAATCTCAAGGCACGTCAAAGTAAGGCTTATCAAGCCTTCGTGGAGCAGCAATCCACTGTCAAGGTATTTCTGAAGCAGGCCGAGTTCGGGCGATCGCGGCCTCTCCTTAAAGACTACCCCCGAATTTCTGAGAATTTAGGTCGTGCGATCGAGGCCGTGCTATTGAGCAAAAACTCTCCACGGGAAGCGCTTGAGAAAGCCCAGCAACGGTTGGACTTGATTTTCCGGTAAGTCAACTCACGGGTAGTAAATTTTACCGATACCTCTACGGATTCACTTAATAATTTCTGGGAGTTCCTGGGGAATAATTGCTTAATTCCCTATGCTTACGGCAGATGCGAACTTCTCTGTGCCTACTCCGACACCTCCTAAGAAGTAGCCGAGAACACAGGAAGGCCGGAGAAAAAATATAACTTTGGATATATGACTAAGGGTAGGTGGTAATACAAGTGTATTACAGACATAAATGTAAATAAACATACCTATAACATACTTAACCTTTAAGTTTTTTTTCTTCATGATGTCACCCTGGCAAAATCCGCTACCTTACGGGGAGGAGTCAACAAATCGAGTTGTAGTCTACTTCTACAGCGAGCGATGGATTCCCATGACCTGTTTCTGTTTGAATGAAGCGATCTCGCTTTACCGTAAAGCGATGGTTCATAATAAAGAAATTTTCGTCTTTCCTTTGGGTTTAGACCTGGAGACTAAAAACATTCTTTCCAGTGAATCGTCGCGTTTGCCTAGTGAGGTTGCCGCTCATTTCTAAAGCACCTTTTGTGAGCAGCTTCTCATCCAATTGCTGTGCTAACGCTCACAAGAGCGGTAGCGACGTTAAAAGTGTAGCGTTAGCCTCAGCGATCGCAACCGTCCCGACTGGAGTGTTCAGTTTTGCTCGCCGTCAAGCACTAGAAGACTATCGCCATAATCTCGTATTTGGCGCTCTCTAGGAATGGCGGTCAACATGTAAATTTGTTAAGTAACCAGACAGAATTAATTACATACTGATTCCTTGCTAGAAAAAGTTTTCAGCCCATTTTTTGTGTAGTTAATTACGTCTAACTACTTATTGAGAGAAGGGAATGGGTTACTACTCCATTCTAGAGGCACAAATTGCCGCTCCAATTAACCCAACTTGGGCATTCAAAACGACATGTACGGGCACCCTTTCGAGTAAAGGACTCACCCGACCTTTTTGACCAAACGCTCGCAGAAAACTACCTTCTTGAATCAACGGTAGGATTTTAGCGGCAATTCCTCCCGCGACATACAAACCTCCATAAGGCAACAGTTTCAGGGCAAGATTACCCGCCTCAGCACCGTAAGCCTCGACAAACATTTGTAATGTCTGTTCGCATAAGCGATCGCGCTTTTCTAAAGCGGCTTGTGCGATCACGGCGGCTGGGTCTACACTTTTCTCCGTGCGCCCTGTCTCTCGCTCCCAAGTTCTAACAATCTCTCCAATTTCAGAAGATTCTTGAGCAACCTGACGGTCTCTGAGAAACTGGTAAAGTGCAACAATGCCTTGTCCCGAAACAACGCGCTCAACGGAAATACGCTGAATATCGTATTTATCTCGTAAGTATTGCAGAAGCTGGAATTCTAGCTCATTGCGGGGAGCAAAGTCGGCGTGACCCCCTTCTGTAGCAAACACTTGATAATTTCCTGCTTGGTGAATCAGGAATCCCTCTCCCAAGCCTGTACCAGCACCGATAACCCCAATGGGGGCATCGAGTTGAGGCGTTGCCTGTTGCAGTGTGTCAAGGTCTTTGGCTTCTAAGCCGAGGATACCGTAACCGACGGCGGCAAAGTCGTTAATCAAGTGAATTTTGCCAATGTCGAGTTCTGTTTCCAAGCGCCTAGCATCCAAGACCCAAGCTAGGTTTGTCAGTACGCAGGTATCGTTAACAACAGGGCCTGCGATCGCAAAACAAGCTTTTTCTGGGCGAGGTATCGTGCCGAACTGTTGCTTCGCTGCCAACAAGAACTTTTGCACGATTGGCACCAAGTCAGGAAAGTCGCGGCTAGAATAAAGCGACTCATGAAGAGTTTGCCAGGATGGCCCTGGGGAATCTTCCACCAAACGCAGAATCGTTTTAGTCCCACCGATATCTCCTGCCAATAGTAATGTCATTTATGGAGATTCTCCCCCTCTGTTCCCTTACCACAGGCATTTTGCCATGTAAACGCAATTTTTAAAGTCCGCCGCAAGAAAGGTTCATTGACATCCTCTTCCGTTAAGCCTATGGCTATAACGGGAGATTCCCAAACCTCACGATTTGAGTTTCTGCTTCTTTCCCTTTCGGGTCTTTTGCAACTGCCCTTTGGACTCATGCCCATCAGGTCTTACGTTCGCTCCACAGACTATCACCGCAAGCCCTGCGGCGAGAATATTATATGCGGCATTGATGTCTCGGTCGTGGCGTGTCCCACATTTTGGACAATCCCACTCCCTGATATCAAGCGGCAATTTATCGACAACGTGACCGCAATGTCCACAGCGTTTAGAACTGGGGAACCATCGGTCAATCTTCACCAGTGTCCGACCGTACCACTGGCACTTATATTCCAACTGGCGAACCACCAGAGACCAACTTGCATCAGCAATAGCTTGTGCCAACTTGTGGTTCTTCATCATGTTCTTCACAGCCAAGTCCTCAACGGCAATCGTTTGGTTTTCACGTACCAGTCGAGTAGTCAACTTGTGAAGGAAATCTGTTCGGGCATCGGCAACTTTAGCGTGAATGCGGGCAACTTTAGCCCGTGCTTTTTCTCTATTGTTCGAGCCTTTAACCTTGCCAGACAATGCTTTTTGAGCTTGTCTCAACTTATATCTAAGCCGCTTAAAGTGCTTAGGATTAACAATCTTCTCCCCATCGCTGGTAGCAACCAAAGAGGTGATTCCCGCGTCAATCCCCACTGCTTTGTCGGTTTGAGGCAGTGCCTTAACCGTGTGGTCTTCAACCAACAGCGATACAAACCAACGCCCCGATGCATCCAAGCGAACAGTCACAGTGGACGGTTCGCATCCCTTGGGAAGAATCCGACTCCAGCGGATTGGCACAGGAGAGGAACACTTTGCCAACCACAGTTGCCCATCCTTCCACTTAAAGGCAGAACGGGTAAATTCAGCGCTGCCACCACTTCGCTTCTTTTTGAAGTTGGGGTACCCCGCACGACCTGCCCAAAAGTTGGCGAACGCTTTTTGCTGGTTTCTCAACCCCTGCTGCAATGGCACGCAGCTAACGTCATTGAGAAATTGCAAGTCTTCTTGCTTCTTCCAGGCGGTCAACATAGCAGATGTCTGCTTGTAGTCAACCCGCTCTTGTCTTTCGTACCAGCCTTCTGTGCGAGTGTGCAATGCTCTGTTGTAGACCAACCGAACACAGCCCAACGTGCGGCGCAAAAGTTGTTCTTGCTCCGGTGTTGGGTAAAAACGGTATCGGTAGGCGGTTAAGGTCGATGGATGAATCACTTCTTCTCACCTCCTATTCGGAACCGTGCATGAGAGTTTCCAACTCACACGGCTACTACGCACCGCTCCTTTGTCAAGGATGACTCTCAGGATTACTCCAGTTGAGTCTCAGGCTATACTCGTTGGCTCCTTACGGTCAACCGCCTTGGCTTTTACTAGGACGTTCGATGTCTTGCTTTCACCTTTCACGGGGGCAGTTACCCGTTCATCCGTTCATTACTGTACGCATTGCCTTATCCCACATTCCAAGAAGAATCCCGTATGCATTAGGCTTATTAGAGTTACTAGGCTGTAGCCCTGCGGAGTAGGCATCCCACGTCTGCATATCCAACAGGCTTTCCCTGTGGCGTTGGCTTCTTGGGATATCCCTCTTATCAGTCCATGCGGTCTGGTTAACCTTCTCTCCCAAGTACTGGATATTTCTTGCCTTAACGTAGCAAGGTGTGTATTCCAGAGAATACAGGTTATGCTAGTTCCAAGACCAATTTCAACGCGCAAGGTTCGGTGAATATCCTTTTGGGAAAGAGGTACTGATAAGTTACTTCGTTCCTAGAATTCCTTTCGTGATGGATTTAGGCTCCTGCTCTACACCGAGGTTTTGAGTTCTCCACTACTAACTACTCAACGAATTAGTTAGCCTCTTGCAACCTAAACACTTTTCTCCTGGGACGTGTAACCACTATCGAGAGATGCAGCGGTGTATTCATTTCGCTGTGTTTTGCCCTCTCGCTCTGGTTGCTCTTAGTGTCATTTGAGAGCATTTTCAGTCGATTTCGTTTCCAGTCATGTTACGATGCTTACGCAGGTTCGTTTTTCTAGCCATATCCTATCTTCCCTAGCGGGGATTTGTTATCGACTTCACATTACCCGCATTTAGCCCATGCACTGCAAGTGACGGATACCAACCCGTCAAAATGTGGGACTACGGATTCACTCCGGGAGAATGGAGGGTGGGAATTGAACCCACAGGAATTCTAAGTTGTCAAGGTTCGGCTTTCGCTTTTCCTTGCCTCTGTCCTCTCCCTAATCATGACGATTAGAGAAGTTTCAAGAGAACGAATCGCACCGTTGACTCATGTCTCACATTTTGTCATTCATTCTGTGAGGAATCTTGGTCTGTGTTGGGAAATTTTAGGGGGTATTGTTAGCGAAGCTTGCGCGAAGCGCATATACCATAAAATTTCCCCCGTTTCCGACGCTCGAAGACTCGCTAACGCTTCGCTATCCCACCGCTAAATTAATGTGCGGTACTCACCTACGGTTCGATATGTCCGCGCTGATTATAACGGGGGTCTCCACGGGGGAAGAGGGATGAAATCGGATGACTTGTTCACTTTTACTGAGGTGGGACGTATCTCCGTTAAGTTCCATGAACCATCCTTGTTCTTGACGCACCAGTTTCACAAGGCAGCACAAAGACGCCTTTACTTCCGGCGTTCCACCAACGAGTCCTTGCGTGCAGCCGACAACTGAGGCTCCATGACCGACCAGTAAGATATCTTCGGAGAATTCTGCTGTCAGTCGTTGTACGGTTTGAGCAGTACGTTGGAGTACCCTGTCGCTGGTTTCCGGATAGTGAGCTATAACACAGGATGTATAACTGCGATCGATTCGAGGAAAGCACTGTTGCAGAACATCCAGGGAAAGCCGCTCTGGCGCAGTTGCCATCCAATCTGGATTGAGCCATTCACTCAGACCCGACTCCAGCTTCATAGGTAAATCCAGAAGATTCGCTACCTCGTTGGCTGTTTGCACGGTTCGCAAAAAGGGGGAAGCGAAAATATGCACGATTCCTTCCCCTACAAGGCGTTGACCCAGCTGCTTGGCTTGTTCGATGCCATCGGAGGAAAGGGGTGGGTCGTAGGGTCGCTCGGCGGTGTTAAACCACTCGGGGTTCACAAAGTCGAGGCGGTTTCCGTGTCTTGCAATCCAGACAGTTTGGGTCATGAATTTAGCTGACTCATTGAACTACGCTTATGATTATTAAGATTAGGAACAGATTTGTCAGATTTTGTTTTCCAGGATGCAATCTTTTACCCCTTACCTGGGTACCCTTATACAAAGCCTGGTCTTCCTGGAACCGCTTTTACAGCTGATTTCTCATTTCTGTTTTCTTTTATTTAATAAATGTTACAATACTTAAGGTTGTGCTGCTCAATCGAAAGCTTATTGGCAAAGACAGCGTGACTAAGGGTGAAAACTGGTGTGTTCACCTTGGTAGCGGATTTGCTGGATTGGAAAAAGGCTGGCTATAATGCCTGTCAAGTTCTGATCGGTCGGCAAGTCTTAGCTAATCATGAAACATAAATTAAATTTTTTCTCATAGAGATATGTTCACTAGTACCCTTGGTGAACTGAGCATCAAAACAAACCTGTTTACTTTAAATCCATCCATACTAGAAGACCGAGCGCTATGAAAACTGCTCAGACCTCTACAGACCTAGTCCGTACTTACTTGCGAGAAATTGGTCGTGTACCGCTGCTGACCCATGAGCAGGAGATTCTTTATGGAAAGCAGGTGCAGCGATTAAGTGCCTTGCAGGAAGTGAAAGAGTCCCTATGGGAAGAACTGGGTTATGAGCCAACACTTGAGGAATGGGCGAAAGCGACTTCACTTTCTTCAAGCGAGTTGAATTCTCACATTCATGCGGGTGAAATAGCAAAGCGCAAGATGGTGGAAGCGAATTTGCGACTGGTAGTTTCAGTGGCAAAGAAGTACATTAAGCGCAATGTAGACCTGCTGGACTTGATTCAGGAAGGCACGATTGGAATGCAGCGGGGTGTGGAGAAATTTGACCCCACCAAGGGTTATCGTTTTTCTACTTATGCTTACTGGTGGATTCGGCAGGCGATTACCAGAGCGATCGCAGAAAAAGGTCGCACGATCCGCCTTCCGATCCATATCACCGAGAAACTCAACAAAATCAAAAAGGCTCAGCGCCAACTGGCACAAAATCTGGGACGAGCTGCAACAGTCTCCGAGTTAGCCCAAGAGTTGGAGTTGACACCGAAGCAGGTGCGAGAGTATCTGGAACGGGCACGTCAACCTCTCTCCTTGGATCTGCGTGTTGGAGATAATCAAGATACAGAGCTGGTAGAGCTATTGGAAGACACTGGCCCTTCGCCCGAAGACTTTGTGACACACTCCGCGCTACAAGTTGACTTGGACAAGTTGATGGCGGATTTAACGCCTCAGCAGAGAGAAGTATTGGCACTCCGATTTGGTTTAGAGGATGGGCAACCCATGACCTTAGCCAAAATTGGCGATCGCCTCAACATCAGCCGTGAACGAGTGCGACAAATCGAGCGGGAAGCACTCTCTAAACTCCGCAAGCGCAAAGGGGATATGCGGGAGTATATAGCAGCTAGCTAAAAGGTTGAACGTTAGAAGGTTGAAGGTTGAAGGTTGGGAAATTAAAGGCTTAAACTAACCTTTGAACCTGTAACCTATAACCTTCAGCCTTCAAGCCCAACAGGTGAGATAATCCGATGTCTCTGGTTCGGTTCTACCCACTAAGTTATTCGTTCCCTCTTGTTACATTATTGGCATAGACGTACAGAGTAGAAATAGAAATAACAGACCGTTCCTCCCTGCTGGAAAAGGAGAGCGAACAGTTGCTAGGAGGTTATCAAGGTGAACAACAAATCCAATCAAGGCTCAGAGTTTTTTGACAGTGATGCTCACACCAACTTACTGTGGGATTATGTGCAATCCATGAGCCCAGAAACAATTGCTCATCTATCTAAACCCATGTCATCTGAAGTGTTTCAGGTGATGGAGCGCAATATTGTGGGAATGCTGGGAAACCTCCCTTCGGAACACTTTGGTGTGACAATAAATACCAGCCGTGAGAATTTAGGTCGCCTTCTAGCTTCAGCCATGATTAGTGGATATTTTCTGCGTAACGCTGAACAGCGCATGGTTTATGAAAAGTCTTTGCACATGCTGGAAGCTCATCCTTTAGACTCAGCTCAGTAAGTGGCTCAGTGAGTCAATTTCTAAGCTCTCACCCGTTTCAAGAGAACACGAGTTTGTGAAAAAACAGCGAACACTGACAGATCAGGAACTGACTCTGTCAGTTTCGATTATTCAGGGACAAGAACAATCTATACTCACAGGTGGTAGCTCGATTAGAGCTGATTTGAACAGGCAAGCGCTCCTTCGTTGGTATACACAATTTGGTAGAGACTTGCCCTGGCGGCGCGGACATGACCCTTATCCGATCTGGGTATCTGAGATTATGCTTCAACAGACCCAGGTCAAAACAGTCATCCCTTACTATCACCGTTGGTTAGAGCAATTTCCCACTATTGAACCCCTGGCGTCTGCTGACTTACAACAGGTACTCAAAGCTTGGGAAGGCTTGGGATATTACAGCCGTGCTCGTAATTTACATCGGGCGGCGCAAAAAATTGTGCAACAATACGATGGTATCTTTCCCACACAGCTGGAGGAGGTATTGGCTTTACCTGGAATTGGCCTAACAACAGCTGGCGGGATACTTAGCGCGGCATTCAATCAGCCCGTCGCAATTCTCGATGGCAATGTTAAGCGAGTTCTGGCGCGATTAGTAGCATTACCCGTGCCACCCGCCAAAGCCACAAAACAGCTGTGGCAAATTTCTGAAGCCTTGCTTGATAGAAAACATCCCAGAGAGTTCAATCAAGCGCTGATGGATTTGGGGGCCACTATTTGTACGCCGAAAAAACCTAATTGCAAAAGTTGTCCTTGGAAAGACTCCTGTCAGGCATACAATCTAGGTATTGAATCCCAGCTACCCATGCGTGAAATTTCTTCGCCCTTGCCCCACAAAACAATTGGTGTTGCCGTGATCTGGAATGAGCAGGGGCAAATTTTAATAGACCGCCGACGCCCTGAGGGATTGCTGGGTGGTTTGTGGGAGTTTCCCGGAGGCAAAATCGAATGCGGTGAAACAATTGAGGAATGTATCAAACGAGAAATACAGGAAGAACTGGCGATTGAAATTGAAGTAGGCGATCGCTTAATTACCATCGATCACGCTTACAGCCACTTTAGTATTACCCTGAACGTGCATCACTGCCGCTATCTTTCAGGGATTCCCCAACCTGTTGAATGTGATGAAATTCGCTGGGTGACTTTAGACGAACTTGACCAGTTTCCTTTCCCAAAAGCTAACACCCAGATCATTGCTGCTCTACGGCAGAATGTTTTATGAATAACTAAAATCGACCGCCTGTAGAAGGGGTTAATTCTCACTTCTACTCAGCATGATCAGTTCTGGAACACAGATTACTATTGATTATCAAAGCGCTGATGTCTAAAGAAAAGCCGACTATCGCCATAGAATGATGAAATAAATTCAGACGTTGTTTCTATAGTTCCGACCAGCTGAGATTTTTGGCGATATGCTGGCTGTTCAATATCATCGATAGTAGCATTCCTAACATCATCTCCCCCTTGGTTGGGCGCGACCCCATAAACAGAAAATAATAATGTTCCAAGTTTTATTGTGGCGAGGTCGTGTCTAAAATCATGAGGCGGACTTTCAGCAAACTGAATCTTGGGATTTGGGACGAGGAAAATTCGCTCTGGATAATAAGGCACACTTTCCTTGTGACCGTTTTGGTCAAGTTCTCCAAACCTTTGCAAATAGAGTCTTCTCGGATATTTGCTCACCCGACGGAAGATTAAGTTAATGAATTTAGGCCCCAAGCTTTTCTCTTCCGGAACAATATTGGAAAATTCGTGGGCAAAGAAGTTATAGTTTTTTCCCTGACCTGATAACGAAACCAAGGCTGAGACGTTTTCTGAAGGCTGACCATCTACAAAAAGCTTGAGTGCCAAACCAGGAGCAAATCCTCGATCTGTTGGATCACCGGTTACGGATAACCGCAAAAGACCGTAGTCGGCTCCCTTAAATAAACCTGTAAAAGGGGTATCCGGTGTAGGTACAAACTTGACTTTAGCGACGCTACCATGAGCATGAATTGCTTTTTTCCACTGAGGCGGAGCTTCATCGGATAAGCGCTCCATCTTAATTTTGAGAATGGTCAAAAATAACCCAGGAACATCGATTTTCTTCAGAGGAGGCAGTTTATCGTATGTAGATGGTAAGATGTTCTGATTCCAAAGAAAGTCCTGCTTTTGAGCAGCAGCCCAAGATTCATACTCTGTAGGCAAGGGGTTCAATTCACAGGCCCCATGCCAAAATTGACGAATATTTTCCATAATTGATTAAAAATTAAACAACAACTGTAGGGGCGCACGGCTGTACGCCCCTCCCTACTAGAGAAGAGGTCAATGACCAGACACGCCTACGCGACGCCACGGAGCAAACCCGTTTTGAACGCCGACTAAGGCAGGATTTAATGTTGGGTAGTGGCGGCGCAGAACCGTCAACAAATTGTTGTTGTCGATCCAATCCAGGCCGAATTGGGTGTAGATTTCAGCTCTATAATCTTTGGTAAAGAAGCGATCGCTCTTTAAGCGTCGAGAGGCCATGAGGATGAATACGCGAAAGGCCGTATCGCTAAACCCAAAGCCCTCTGGGAGGTCTTCGGCGAACATGCCAACCATCAGATCGACACTTTCCAGGTCATTGTTATATACTTCGCGCAGTTCTTTGACCCAGACTGGGTTACTGGTAATCTCTTCAAAGGATTTAACCTTGCCGCGACCAATTAGCTCTCGGAACCGATTGTAACGAGGAACGCCACGTTCGCGATCGCGGATAATATCGACAGCCGCTAGATCGAAAACCTCCCCATTGTCCCTCACCAAATGCTGTAGAAAGCGAGGGTAATTGTGCAATGTAATTGCACCAGGATGGGCAATGCCAAAGGAGTAGAACAAATCCTGCATTCCTACCTCTTCCACCACCGCCCGCGTGCGTTTCCCAGACGCTTCAAAGAAATTTTTCTCCAGGCGCAATTGACCATTTTCGATCGCATAAACAGCCAAATCATCCGGAATCAGAGGATGCAGCCGATACACGGATACGAATTCTTCCGTGAGATAGTAGGGAGCAGTATGGTGATCGGTAGGCGACCCAATAATGCCGCTAATCGCTTCACTGTCGCTAACCCGTCCCCAGATGCGTTTGACATGCTGACCTAACATCCCCCACCAGTTGGCGTTCATGGAGATTTGCAAGGCGGGAAGTCCGAGAATACCGGGAGTCCATTCAACGGTATGAATTTTAGCCATCAACGCCGCATTAATTAGGCGGGCGTGGTCAAATAAGTCATCCTCTTTCCAATCCGGATATTTCTGTTTGAGGCGATCGCAAATAGCGTTATGTTCTTTGACAAACAGAGTATGCAATAAGGCCAGCCCCAACCACCAGTTGTCGCTGAAGCCTGTCATATCCAGGCCAGTTTCTGGGTCGAAGGGTAACAGACCGTCCTCGCCGATAATTAACTTGCCATCGACATGCGATCGCAGCTTATCGATGGTTTCCTGAGTATTACCATAGATTTGCGAAGCATCCCACCAGTGGGTAGCGTGACTCAAAAACGTTGGGGGGCCTGATTTATCTCCTTCTGGGCGAGTCGGGTCTTCTAAGGTTTTATTGATTGCCAAGGGTCGATGTTCAGCAGGCCAAGGGTCACCGTCTTCTAAAGGAATTTCAATTTTATTATTCGGCTGACCGTCGCCATGAAAGAACCATTCATGGTTCTGGAACTGAATCCAGGCCGCAGCTAGCAAGTTCAACGTCTCGGCAGGTTTAAATTCATCTCGCGTCATCAACGCCCGACTGATCACGCGGGGATTGGGTTTGAGTAAATTCTTTTCATCAGGGTAGGTTTCTTTGAGTGGCACGTTGCGCCCGAATCGAGTGCCAACCATACCCATTTCTGGGCGGTCTAGGTCATTAAAGCTTCCATCTATTGTACGGGCAACCAGATGGCGACCATCGGGACTCGGCACAGGTTTAGGAAGCCCCTCTTTAGTTGGTAATTGCGACGTATCGTGGAGGTTGTGTTGCCGCAGTTCATCGCGGAATCCCATTAGCTTTAAGAGTGCTAGGGGAGTCGGCAACCGATGCCAAGGTTTATTCTTTCCGAGAGATGAGAGAAATTTAAGCATTAATTAACGTTCCTTGGGCAAGATGGTAATTTTTCGCTTGTATTTCCGAGACTGTAACTTTTTCTACCTCACCTTTGGCAAGAGAAAAATCCGAATTCTGTAACACTTTGTCATATATGAGAATTGTTCATGGATTGGGCTTCTGACATTCTCTGTATCAATCTTTGGTGAGGTAAAAACCTCATAAACAAAATCTAATGCAACAATCGAACACGGATGAACAAGATGTATAACCGAATACTTGCAAGTACTAAGGTTTTAGTTTTTTAACGTTTCAGGAAATTCTCGATCAGATGATGTATCACTATTGTATGTGTTTTCCATAAGGCGTAGTTCTTCTCGTTATTATGGGCGATTATGGGACATAATGACGGTACCCTTTCGGGTACTGTCAGAATCTTAAAAATTTCAGAAAATAGACAGTGAGATAGGTACTTACTAGAGCGGTTAGCAGTCAGCTACTAGCTTTTTTGTTTTCCTTAATAAAGAAAGATTGATATATCAAGCTTGAACAAAACGAGGTAAGACGTAATGAATGTTCAAACTCTAACAACAACCGATTTAGTGAAAATGTCACAAGCCGAGCTGGATGAGCTTTATCAGAACAGTCCCATCGGTGAAATACCGGAGGGTGACAGCAAGGGGACAGCCATGATTATCCCTGGTTCGGTTTTGGCGAAGGTATTGTTACCCCTAATCAAATTACTGGCTTGGCAGGGTAAAGTTTTTTATCGAGACCAAGATTTTTTGTTGAATAAAGTCAGCCCGTTCTCGTTTAAGGCGATTAAAGCAAAAATATACAGAGGAGAGAGCTGGGTTTGTGAGGGAGAGGCTACCATTTTGGATTACTCTAAAACCTCGTTCGTAGCGAAGAAAATTAGAGATGAAATCCGCGAGGTTGCTCCTGGCCTTTATCTAGGCAGCGCCTATTGGGGAAAAACACGTTTACTGAATTTTATTCTGGAATTCTAATCGGACAATAAGGCAGACGGCACCGGAACTCATACGAGGAGGCAGAAGGGATAAAGACTTTCATCCTTTTGTACGGTGCAACAGCACATTGCGTCTGATAGCGATCGCCCGCAGGAAGTTGCGATCGCTCAGTCAATAAAATCCAAATTCACAATGGGGAAACCCGTTTGCAGTAAGTTGTGTAGCGGCTTACTGTCTGTAAGTTCAATGCACGGCAGCTTCTCAAGCCGCATTTATTGAGGTGGCTCATGACTCATCAAGTTGCGCTAACAATCATTGCCCAGATCGAGCCAGGAAAGCTAGATAAACTCAAGACTTTGTTAGAGTCCATTGGCAAAGATGTCGAAGGAAACAGCATTATTCCTTTTACAGCGTTCAGTACGGTTCACTTCGCCCGGTTCGTCATCCTGGAAGAGGCAAAAGATGTCTTTGGTAACGTAATTCCGGCAAGCCTGGTATATTCAACCGAAATTGATGCTCCTTTGGAGAAGCATCTCGATGAACTCCTAGATTTAGCGGGAGAAGGAGTTGATCGCATCTTCAGTTATTGTGAAGGCTATCCAGCGCCCGCACAACGGAACCGACAGAACCGTCTGGCTTACTTGCGCGATCGCGCAGTCCCGATTCAAGCGTTATACGTCAACACTGTAGGTAGAACGGTAAAGCAAGTCCAGCAAGAAGCCGAACTGCGCGACAAGCTCGAAGCCTTTCTAGATCGGCAACAGGAACAACCTGGCTGGGCGGATTCCAATGTAATGGATGTCCGCAGGGTGATCGTAGACTTTGTGAAAAACAAACTCAGTTGGGCACTAACTCCAGCCGAACAACCCAGCTTAGGATGGCGAGTTAAGGAAAAGCTAAATTTCATTCTCACACTCCTCGGACTCCTAGCCCTATCGCCCCTCCTCCTCCC
>NZ_DATNPA010000448.1:0-6270 GCF_036703385.1 Allocoleopsis sp.
CGACGAAATCGAAAAAGCTCACCCCGATGTCTTCAACATGTTGTTGCAACTTTTGGATGATGGTCGCTTGACCGATGCTCAAGGTCGCACGGTTGACTTTAAGAACACGTTGATTATTATGACCTCTAACATCGGGTCTAAGGTGATTGAAAAAGGTGGCAGTAGCTTCGGTTTTGAATCCTCCGGCAATGAATCAGAGTCTCGATACCTCCGCATCCGGGATAAGGTGAATGAAGACCTGAAAGGTTCCTTCCGTCCTGAGTTCCTCAATCGCCTGGATGAGATTATCGTCTTCCGTCAGTTGACCAGGGATGAGGTGAAGCAAATCGCCGACCTCATGCTGCGAGACATCTCCACACGTCTGCTTGAGCAAGGCATCGCGTTGGAAGTCACGGAACGCTTCAAAGACCGCTTAGTGGACGAAGGTTACGACCCTAGCTATGGTGCCAGACCTTTACGTCGAGCCATTATGCGCCTTCTCGAAGATAGCTTAGCTGAGGCGATGCTATCCGGTGAAGTTAGCGATGGCGATACCGCGCTGATTGATGTCGATGAGAATGGTCAGGTGAAAGTATTACCGAGTCAACCCAGGGAGTTGTTTCTCCAAGGTGTTGGTTAAAACGTCCCCAATCTGCCTCCGGGCATTATCAGGAAATATCCGCTCTCTGAGTATCAATATAGGGGAGCGGATATTTTTATGAACTTTTCAGAGCCTCTGCCTTCCACCTTTTGCTATCAGAAGACTAGCTGTAATACAGACATTCTCAAATCCGGTAGGTTATCAGCTTTTTTTGGTGTACTCATAGTTACAAATATTGATGTGCTAGCTTCACCGCTGACTCATGGCTAATGATGAAAAACTTAATACTTGAAAGAACCGAAAAGTTGAAAAAAGGTGCAATACAGGTGTAATATAAAAGATAATCTTTAATGAATGTGGGTAGCCTAATCCGGTCTGGTAAATGTAATCCTTTCAGTAGTCAAACGCCAGACTTCGGAGCGGAGGAACCAAATATTGGGGCGAATCTTATCTTTTAAGAGAGACACCTTCCAGCCTTAGCCCGTCAGCTAACTCCGTAGGCAATGGGAGGAGTACCATCGACACAAGCTTTTTTAAGCCGTAGTCTTTGCAATCTCCTAAGCGAATGTCACTGTAATAAAAGTGGCAGAGAATGGCTATTGCCTGACCCACCTCGCAAACCGTTACAGATTAGTGGAGGTTAGGACGATGATTTATAGACAATGGAATTTGTTCACCAGAAAAGAAGGGAATTATATTGCCGTTGACTTCACTGACCCGGACGGGAAGGTATACAGTGAACCGTTCTGTTTTTACACGCTTGATGAGGCTTTATATTACGGGAAATTGTGCATTGATCGCTTCATTCGTACCAGAATGTTGCAGCCCAAACAAAGTTAAGCGTCCTCCAAATAATGCTCCTGATAGCCGAGGGATAGACGGCTTCAGTTCTTGAGTAAAAAAACATATCTTTACATGGACAATGAGGCTTGACTCAATCATCACCAGTCAAGCCAACAGATGATGAATTGAGTTTGCTCCTACTTGGTTGACAATGCGCGATCGCACTCCAGAGACACCGTGCGATCGCTTTTACTTTCAAAGTTCAGAAGAGCTTCTAGGTTGGCTCGACAAACTGGTTCGTGCGTCCAAACTCACTGCACCGGCTCCAGCGTAATACACCATCAATAATCCACCAATCAGCCCTAAATTTTTAAGAAAAGCGATCGTCTCTTTTGGGTTAGCCCAAAAATCGTGAAAAACCAGGGTAGTAGGAATCAAGAACAGGATTAACAAAATCGCTCCCCAACGGACTTTGTAACCAAGTAATAGGGATATTGCTCCGATTAATTGAAAAACAATGTTACCCAGCAGCATCAGACCAGGCAGTGGCAATCCCCTAGCAGCAATCATCTGCTGGGTAGCTGAAAATCCCGTAATATTTTTTATGCCACCGTATAGGAATATCAAAGACAGGCAAATCCGTGCTGCAAGTGGAATGTAATTCATGTCAAATCACCTTGATATCATGTCGGCTAAATGTCGATTGGGGAAGAATTAGACATACAAAGCGATCGCCAAATAGGTAATCACAAACCCAACTGATGACCACTAGCAGACTGTTGCGTAAGCCAGGGAGATAATAAATATGGATACCTAGCCAGAGAAACCAGGCGGGAAAGCCGATTAAGGTCAGCTTCTCAGTTTGCGCGACACCTGCATTGCGTGCAATAATTGCCGCCCGACCTTTGTCCTTGTAGCGAAAGGGTTGAGGGGATAGTCCACGCAACCGCCGCTTGATATTATTTGCAACAGATGCCCCTTGTTGGATAGCGACGGGGGCGACAGCTGGCAGAGGTTGTCCCTTGTACTCTACATCCGCCACATCACCGATCGCATAAACCTGTGGTTGATTGGGTAACTGGAGAGTTGGGAGAACCGCAACTTTCCCCTTGGTAGATGGGAACAGTTCTCCAGTGGGAGGGGGTAAAGTCGCCTCTACGCCTGCTGTCCAGATAATCGTTTCTGCAAAGATAGTCGTACCATCTTGGAGATGTACCGCATTGGGAGTAACTTGGCTAACTTTGGCCTGTAGGTGAACTTTAACCCCTCTAATTCGTAGCTGCTTTTGCGTATAGTCACCCAGGCGCTGAGGGAACTCGGCGAGTAAGCGATCGCCAGATTGCAAAAGTATCACCCGCACCTGCTGCAAATCGAGTGTTGGATAATCTTTGACCAGAGGGCCATGAATCAGCTCAATTAAGGCACCCGCTAATTCTACGCCCGTTGACCCACCCCCCACAATCACGAACGTCAATAGCTGCTGGCGTTGTGTTGACTCTTTTTCCCTTACGGCTTGCTCGAAGCAGGAGAAGATATGGTTGCGTAACGCAACAGCTTCTTCCAAAGTTTTCATCGGGAAGGTATATTCCCTCGCACCCGGTACTCCTAGATATTGGGATTGACTTCCTGTAGCCAAAATCAAGAAGTCGTAAGAAATTGCAGAGTCATCTGTTTCCACAACTCGTTCGGCAAAATCAATCCGCTTTACCTCAGCCATCATGAAACGAGCATTCGGTATCCGCCGCAATACTCGGCGTACTGGGTAGGCAATTTGTTCCGGTTCCAGTTCCGCTACGGCTACCTGATACAGCAGAGGAACAAAGGTATGGTAGTTGTTGCGGTCAATCAGTAGGATTTCGACTCCAGAACGAGCCAACAACTGCGCTGCCTTTAAGCCACCAAAACCAGCTCCGACAATGACGACGCGAGGGCTTCTAGACACCGTCATGGGTTTTGTTAAGAGTTATTGACAATGATTCTGATGACTTAAGAATTTCTATTGCACCTCCCGAAAGATAGATTTATGTCAATAGTCGGTCTCGATCTGAATATGCATGTTCATCCTCAAATAATCCCTTACCATTGAGCAGTTGACAAACCATAGTTCCACTCCAGGCTAAAGTAGATAGAGTTTGAATCAGCAAAAGAAGTGGAATGGTTACCACCGCAACAAGTAGACAGCAGGCTATGATCGCAGATTTTTCGGACATGTTCGCTGACTTGAATTGGTAATTGAGTATGCGCTATCTCGGCGAATTCCTATCAAACAGCTATTGACAAAACTCCCGATTCATTCTATTGGATATCTTAAACTCTGCTTCCAGCACTATCAAAATCAGAATGAGCTGGTTAGCAGTTCTAGTTTCATAACCCCTAATCTTTATCTAAGTTCAAATTTTTTGATTAGGAGGAGCAACCCCTATCCCCGTTATTAAACTTTTCGGCTAAAAGAATCCAATCCTTTTACCAATCAGGCTTAGACATCATGAGGTGCCGACGAAGCGCAATAAAAATTAACATTTGCCTTGTAGAATTATGGCGGCACTTATGCAGGCAGGATTGAAGTGAAATGCAAAATACAGCCGAATACATTTGCGCTTACTGTGGAGAACCGAATTTAACCTTTGTTGATCTGAGTGCCGGAGGGCAGCAGTCCTATGTTGAAGATTGTCAGGTTTGTTGCCGCCCAAATATCTTATATGTGCGGATTGATGAAGACACTCTCGATATTGAGATTGACAGCGAATATGAAGGTTGAGAAAGTCTTTTAAATAGGAGTCATTTGTTGACAAAACCCTCTCGTTCTCAGGTTATCGAGAGGGTGTAAACAATGATTAGGATGCTTTGTTCGCATAACCTGAGTCTAATGAACTATTGTGAATAATCTGTGAAATGGTTTGTGGTCACTTCGCTGAAACAATTGAGTAAAATTGTGTAACTAACTGTACAAATACTTACACCTGAGATTGAATGTATGAATTGTGCTTCAATCCTTATTTAGTACTGCTTTTTTAACACGCTGTGCAATTATACAAGCGATTGCCCAAAGAACAGCGCTCTCATGCGATCGCACAATTGCCCCTCTATACTCAACTCAGATCATGGTTCATCAAGAGCAAATTCAGCTTTCCACCAATTGTCATGGACACATGCATGACATTACTGATAAGGTCAATGCCATTGTCAAGAAATCGGGTATCAAAACGGGAATGGCTCACATCTTCAATATTGGTAGTACGGCCTCTGTTGGTACGATTGAGTTTGAGCCAGGACTGCAACGGGACTTACCGGAAATCTTAAATAAGCTGATTCCACCCAGTCGGGAATACGGTCACGAGCAGATGTGGCATGATGGCAACGGACATTCTCACCTGCAAGCGACTTGGTTGGGGCCTTCGCTAACCGTGCCTGTGAAAAATGGCAAGCTAGAGTTAGGCACTTGGCAACAAATCTTCCATCTCGAATGTGATATTAAGCCACGTCAACGAAATATTGTTGTGACGATTTATGGAGAGTAGCAGGATGTGGGAGAGGAGTATAGCGATAAGTTGAACTCCTATGGTGAAAGATCGGTTTCATGATGTCGTTAGAATTGCATTAGAGAAGGAAAGTTGGAAAATTACGGCTGACCCTTATGAAATTAATGTTGATGATGTAGATTTTGAGATTGATTTAGCAGCAGAACAACTTTTGGCTGCCGAACTAGAGGAGCGGAAAATTGCTGTGGAGGTTAAAAGTTTTATTAGTCCGTCCAATGTTTCAGAATTTCATACGGCATTGGGACAATTTCTCAACTACCGGGATGCACTGGAAAAAATTGAACCCGATCGCCAACTTTACCTGGCGGTGCGCGTACCAATTTATGAAAGTTTCTTTCAACGGCGGTTCATTGCAGCTGCGGTGAAGCGATATCAACTGCGACTGATTATCTATGACGTGCAACAGGAGGTTATTATCCGATGGCTGTAGAGCAATATCGGCAATATATACGACATATCCTTTCAGAACGTGCTCAACGCTCTTCAAGGCAACGAAACGCCCAAGAGTATGAGGTACAAACTATTTTTGATTCTGAACACGATCATTACCAACTGCTTTATGTGGGGTGGCGTGGAGATAAACGCGATTTTGGGTGTATTCTGCACCTTGATATCAAAGGCGGAAAAATCTGGATTCAGCATGATGGCACAGAAGAAGGAATTGCTAATCGACTAGTCGAAATGGGAGTGCCTAAGCAGGACATCATTTTGGCATTCCATGAACCTTACGTGCGCCAGTTTACTGGTTTCGGCACGGGTGAGGAGGTTCTCTACGAGACGGCAAAGCCAAACGCAAGTTAACATCATGCAAGCATAGCCCCCAAGGTGTCTGTTTGGTTTACACTTGCTCTACAAGTGGTTGCAATTTCACTTTACGTTCCATATGCCTGAGATAATTGAGATACCTGTTGAACTGACTCACTTTCAACTTCCTAAAGCCGTTCAAGAGCGTCTTCAATTTTTGCTGGATCGCCAGGACATAGGTGAAGAGCTTACTCAAGCAGAGCGACGGGAAGCAGAAGGACTTGTCGAGTTAGTAGAGTTTTTATCACTACTTCGCTTGCGATCGCAACGTGTTACGAAGCAGTGATTAATGACAACGATTCCAGCATCTTTACGTCGATTGGTTATTCAAAGAGCGGGCGAGCGCTGCGAGTATTGCCGTTTGTCCCAAGCAGGGCAAGAAGCTGCTTTTCATATCGACCACATTATTCCTATAGTAGCAGGTGGTGCAACTACAGCAGATAACTTGGCACTTGCGTGCGTGTCATGTTCGCTGCGTAAAGCTGCCCGACAAATGGTTGAAGATCCACAGACGGGTGAAATGGTATTAATCTTTAACCCTCGCCAACAAGTGTGGAAAGAGCA
>NZ_DATNPA010000449.1:0-7243 GCF_036703385.1 Allocoleopsis sp.
ATAATCTCTCCAATATTCTTGAGCTTTACGAATATCTTGTGCTTGAGTGCTTTTATCCCCGCCACAGAGTAGAAGCACTACTGTTGTTCCTACTTGTCCAAAGTAGACGCGGTAGCCAGGACCGTAATTAATTCTCAGTTCCAAGACTCCTTGTCCGACTCCAGCGTAGTCTCCCAAATTACCTATCTTGACTCGCCTAAGCCTATTATCGATTTTATCTCTGGCTTTAGTACCTCGTAGAGAATCAAGCCATTCTTCAAAAGGGCTGCTCCCGTCTGCTGTCAGATAGTTCTGAATCTCTCTTGGTTGAGCTTCCACTACTTTATCGTAAGCACGTCACAGATCTAATTACTCACCCTATGGTGCGATCGCTCTTTACCTACGACACCCCTAAATTTCATCCGTAATTTCCCTTAAACCTCCAGGCTTTCCTCAAAAAAAGTTCAGTAAATCCCTTGATTCGCGCTAGACCCAAGGCGAGATAGCGTGTAGTGGGATTCAAGGTTGTGGCTTATATCAATAGTTCCAGGCGATCTCATCTACTATCCCTAACATAATTTTCAAGCGCAAGCTCACACCTCAAGGGCATAGATTAAGAAGGTCAGCGAATATGCAAACTCAGTGGCAAAAAACACTACTTCAAATAAGCTTCTGGCTAATTATTGAAATTCTCCTCAATCTCTTAGGACTCGATAACTTAGCCGACTATAGTGAATTTGTCTTTGAGCAGAAAACCATAACCGTAAGCAGTTGTGTCTCTGGCGTGACACTGGAAATTTGACTGGAATGCAACTCTCTAGAATTACAGCCATCACTGCATCGCCAAAGAAAAAGCCCCCTATTCAGGAGGCTTAAGTTCTAAAATTTACAACGGAATTGTTAAACCATTAACCAAAAAAGGCTAGACCTCGTACCGCCATTACTCCAGCAAATGCCGCTACACCGACTGAAGTAAGTGCTGTACCAAAGAGCCACCAAGCCGCCGTTGCAACTGCTTTTCGGGTTTCTTTCATTTGCGCCTTAGCCGTGTGCTTCAACTGTTTCACACGCTTTTCAGCTTCCTCTTGCAGTCGTTCCGCACGGTGCAATACACTATCCCGTGCCCCTTCAATTTGGTCAATCATTCGATTCGCATCCGCCTCGGAAATGTCCTCACGGGAACTTATAACAGCCACCAAAGTATCCCGATCAAACTGACTCAAGCGATCGCGCAGTGCATCAAATCCCGCCTCTGGGTCGTCAAAGAGTTTGCGGAAGTCGCGCTTAATCCCCTCATAATTGAGTTCGGGACGGTCAAGCGAGTTGAGGTAATTGCGAATTTTACCAAAAACGCCATCAATCACCGATTGCATTTGGCGCTGAATCGCTTGCGCTTGTTCGACAAACTGATGACGCGCAGAGTCAATATTATCCGCAATTCGGTTCGCTTCCTCTTCCGAAATATCTTCCCGTTGCGACAGCAGAGAAACCAGTGTACCTCGGTCAAAGTGAGAGAGGCGATCGCTCACACTCTTCCACCCTTCTCGCGGATCGTTGAACAACTGTTGCAGATCGCGCTTGATACCTTCGGGAGCAAGTTCTTCTTTATTCGTGTTCCGCAGGTATTCTTCAAAATTGGATTGTACATCCTGTACCGTATGCTTGGCACGGCTGGCTAAGCGTCGCGGTGCTTTTGTAATGCTGCGGATGCTATCTTGCACGCGATCGATAATCCGATTTACTTGCTCCTCGCTCAAGTCTTCCCGTTGACTGAGAAGTTTAACCAAGGTTTCCCGATCCACATGAGAAAGCCGTTCTCGGAGAGCCAAAGCTCCCTGTTTCGGGTCATCTAGGAGTTTGGTTAAATCCTGCTTAATCCCTTCCGGGTCAAGTTCATCAAGGTTCGTATTCCGCAGATACTCAGCAATCTGACTGGTAATGCGATCATACTGCTCCTTAGCATTTCCCGCTAATTCTTGCGGTGCATGGAGGATAGTATGGCGCACCTCTTCAAACTGATCGATAAACTGATTAATCTGCTCTTCGCTCAAGTCCTCACGCTGATTCAGCAATTGCACCAGCGTATCCCGGTCAAATTGCGAGAGCCTCTCCCGGAGCGCTTTGACGCCTGCCTGAGGGTCATTGAGGAATGTTTGTAACTCTTGCTTAATACCGTCGGGATTGAGTTCTTCTTTGTTGGTATTGCGTAGATAGGACTCTATCTTTTGTCCTAGCTCTTGTGCTTTAAATTTCGTTTGGTATTGCAGATTTTGTGCTTCTGACAAAACGCGATCGCGTATGCTTTCTAACTGACCCATTAGTTGATCAGCTTCCTCTTGACTAAAGTCTTCCCGTTGAGAGAGCAGGCTGACTAAGGTGTCGCGATCAAATTGTGAGAAACGATTTGAGAGCGCATCAGCACCCGCATCCGGGTCTTCCAAAAGTGCTTTAAAATCGCGCTCAATTCCCTCAGGATTGAGTTCTTCTTTACCCGTTGAGCGCAGATAATTTTCAACCCGGCTACGGAGGTCTTGTGATTGTTCTTCAGACTCAGCGCCTTGAACCGTTTCTAGGACTTCTTGACGAATCTCTTCTAGCTGATCGGCAATATCTGCTATTTGATCAGATGTGAAATTATCTCGTGATTCCATCATCTTCACGAAAGTGTCACGATTCAGTTTCTCTAATTGCTGCCGAACCGCCTTTGGAGCCGCCTCCGGGTCATAGATAACGTCTTTAAATTCCTGCTTAATTGTCTCTCGGTTTAGGTGCCAAGGTTTGGAATTGAGCAGGTAGTTTTCCACATCGGCCTGAATCGTATTAAACGATTGCCCAGGTAATTGCTCAGCCACCTTAGAGGAAAGATGTTTAGCCTGCTCGGTCGCTTTATCTTTGAACTGTTGCAATTGGCTGGAAATCTTTTCCACATCGACATCAGACAAATCCGTCCGCGACAGGACTCGACCTAGTAGTGCACTGATACCCAGTTGCAAGCCTTGCTCCATCAAGCCATTTCCATTTTCGCCATTGGAGCCATTCCCGTTCTCTGCTTTGCCCGATCCCACTCCAACCAGTTGTCCAAGTTTATCGCCAAGCTGAGCGGAGGTGAGTTCTTGTGGGCTAGCCGACTGGAGGAAGTTGAGCAATTGTGACTGGGGATCGGCTTTTTGTTGCACTCCTAATACTTGCTGCCAAGCACCTTCGAGTTGGTCTGCAATCCGATTAACGTCTTGTTTGGATAAGTCTGTACGACTACTGATTAAATCGACAAACGTCTGACGGTTCACATTTTGCAGAACATCACTATCCGTAAGCGATCGCAATTCTGAACTGGTCAGCAACTTCTCAAAATCATTGCGAATCTGTTTCAGGTCTAATTTTGGCAGTTGTAGATCGGCTACATAGTCTTGCACTGTATCCCGAACACGCGTCGGGTCGACTGCCGAACTCAATTCGCGGCGAACGGCGGCTACTGATGCCTCTACCGTATTCACAACTTGAGCATTCACAGCCCTTCCACCCAGAGCGGTGGCGGCTATACCCATCACTCCTTGCAAGCCAGAAGACGCCGTGTTCGCAACAGAACCCACTAAGGAACTAATTGCCGTAGAACTGACCCACAGGAGCAACAAGAAGTAAGCTGACCAGATGACAACGCCAGTAATGGCTCCCAAAGTCACACTATTAATCAGGGTCAGTTTCACCGCCAGAAAAGAAGCGATAAATAACGCTATATTGACGGTTATTAATGCCCATAACCCGACCTTTGATTCAACTTCGCGAACAGCATGACCCCAGCTATCATCGGAATCAGCATCCACTGGATTTTCACCAGAGGCAATTCCCGCCGCCAGGGTGAAGTTCGTTAACAGAAACTGGAAGGCAAAGGCCATGAGTACCCCAGCAACCAGCGCCATCAAAAATTGAGGCGCAGAAAAGACTAGTGCTGCCTCTGTTGGGGGGCTAACTGGCTGAGTTACCCTTGGAGCGACTTGAACTTTTGCAAGCCAAAATTGCGTGCTGTGCAATCCCAGCACCATTCCTAGATTGTGAAACATAGTTTTTACCTCTTCAAAACTGAAGATGGCGTATATCCAAGGTGGCACGACAATTACAGGGTTTTGTAAATTTCTGTAATGCTTGACACACTTACGCCTAACTTCATGGTTGTTGTCAGAGGTTGAAACGAACTCCCTCTCAGGTGTGAAAGCCGAGAAAGCGATCGCTGATAACACACAAAATATGCAGTTAAATCACCCTAAGTTGAATAGCCTGACTTAAGAACTTTCCTACTTTACCAACCAACCTTTGTGCAGGGGGTCTGGGGGAGGCACTCCGTCCCCCAGTGGGGGGTTTGGGGGGAGACCCCCCAATCTGGGTTTTCCTAAGAAACGATCACTTTTCCCTTAAGTCAGTGACATTCTGCTTAAGCTCAGTGACATTCACCCTAAGTTAAAGGTTGTCAGAGACTACACCTGACTTAACAACCCCCACATCAGCACGGCGTGAAAACAGCTTGAAATAAAGACCAACAAACAATTCTTTAAGCGGAAATGTCACAAACGTTAAGGGATTAATCGTGACGATAATATTCCTCACATCTCTAACCGCCAGATTCACAATTTGCTTTGCCACCCATTCCCCGGACATTACCCCAATCGGATTGAGATTACTCTTAAATGGCCCCAAAATTAGCTTGCGTACCACACAAGGAGCATCCAGACGTCGCAGGGTTACCAAATCTCCTAGTGCCCGTTTGGTGAGTTCGTACAGAGGACTAAACGCAGGATTGGCTTCTGCTTCTGAGGTATTCACCCAAACCTCTTTTGTCGCCATCTCTTTGTTAGTGCGAACCGTGCTGAAGAAAAGTTCCATTAACCGCCAACTAGAAAAGGTGTTGACTTCGTAGGATAGCGCGATCGCATCTTTCGTCCTCTCCCCATGCACGTTAATCCCATGATTGAGAATCAGGATATCCACGGTTTCCAGGATTGCCGCCAAATCTGACTCTTTCCCCACTTGCCAGCTAATCGTTTTGATTGGTACGCTTTCACCCTTCACGCTGACGGTAACAGACTGCTCCCTGGAGGTGAGAGCGATGACTTTTGCCCCACGTTCCTGGAGAGTAGCCAGAAGCGCTTGCCCCAGCGTTCCCGATGCTCCAGTTACAGCAATCGTCTTACCTTTGAGTGAAAGTGCTGTCCCCATGAGCTTGTCTACCAACGTCAACGTACCGCAATAGTAAGCTTTTTGGTTATCAAAATGGTGCCGCCAGTGATAGGTGCGATTGACAAACCAACGGGAGGGTGGAGTAAGGAATTGTCCGGAGCGATGGGTGACATCCGTTAATTCCTCCGCCCATTTCAGGCCGCTGCCCCGTGCGATCGCACTGAATAAGAAAGTCAGCGTGTAAAGACAACCGGATAAAGCCGCCCACTGTTGCTCTGGTGCGATCGCATGGGCTACACCCCACATCAACAACCCCATCAGCAGCATAACCAGGGCTTCTGGTACGTCATTGTACCAATGAGCCTGCCGATAAATAGTGTCACTGACCGCCGTTAAATCCGGACGAAAAACGCGATGATGCCAGACATGTAACCGATACACAGGAGTCCAATAATGACCTAAGAGGTGGTAAAAGTCTCGCACCACTTCTACCCATAGGACAGAACCCAGTCCCCAAGCTGCCATAGCTATTAACGAAGTCACCATACCCCAATTCCACACACCTTTAGTGACAACTTCACTACAAAACGTCTCAAAAAATTCAAGTATCCCCATCAAAGTATAAGAAATTTAATAATCTCAGATACAATGAAGCTGCACTGGGGTTGATTAAAACAGGAGCAATTTTACAAAAAATCGTCGTTTCAGACATTTTGGGCGAGATTGCCAAGTCTTTGCAAGAGCTACCTCCTTGTGTACTTAGGTATGTTGCTCAACAGGGGCGGGTATAGGTTTCCTGGCTACTAAGGCAGTTGCTTCACGTCTTGGCGATCGCGTTCTATGTACAAAAGTGGCAGAGTTTGGTGTTATCTCCTACCCTAGTTTCTTAATGATTGTTGATAAGTAAGGGGAGTGAAATCGAGTAAATTATGCCGGAGAATTACTGGTCAGAAAATGAGTCTGGTGACGAACTTGACCCGATTAGCTCACTGTTGTCTGACTATGAGGAAGAAGAATTTGAAAATGACTTCTTCTTTCAAGGGCTAGGAGGACGCAGACGGAAAGCTGCTGTGGTGCTAACAGTACTTTGGAGCGGCACAATTTTACTCCACTTAGTATCTTGGGGTTCCTACTTAATTTGGAGTTTAGCCGCCCTATTAGGAATTCAGGCGGTACGCTTCTTACTAGCTCGACCGCTCAAGACACCTGAACCGCTTTTAGATGAGACTCAGGCAAATTTACCCTTTGTGTCTCTCCTCGTTGCAGCAAAAAATGAAGAAGCTGTCATCAGTAATCTAGTTAAAATGCTGTGTAATTTAGATTACCCAAAAGCTCGGTATGAAGTTTGGGTAATTGACGATCACAGCACCGACCAAACGCCAATTTTATTAGACCAGTTAGCTACAGAATATCCCCAGTTAAAAGTTCTGCATCGGGGATCTGATGCGGGGGGCGGGAAGTCGGGAGCACTAAACCAGGTACTCCCTCTAACGAAGGGAGAGATTATTGGTGTATTTGATGCCGATGCGGGGGTGCCGAAGGATGTACTGCGCCATGTACTACCTTGCTTTGGTAATCCAAGCACAGGAGCAGTACAGATGCGTAAAGCGATCGCGAATGCATCCGTCAATTTCTGGACGCGAGGGCAGATGGCAGAAATGGCTCTCGACACCTATATCCAACAGCAACGGCTTGCCATTGGTGGAATTGGGGAATTGCGGGGCAATGGTCAGTTTGTGCGCCGAGTCGCTCTAGAGCGTTGTGGCGGTTGGAACGAGCAGACCATCACGGACGACTTGGATCTGACGATTCGCTTGCATCTCGACAAGTGGGATGTTTCGTTTATTGACTTCCCTGCTGTGGAAGAAGAAGGCGTTACAACTGCCTTGGCACTATGGCATCAGCGCAACCGTTGGGGAGAGGGTGGATACCAGCGCTATCTGGACTATTGGCGACTCATTGTCAGTAACCGGATGGGTACGTTGAAAACCCTGGATGTGTTTTCATTTTTGCTGATTCAGTACCTTTTGCCAGCCGCTGCCCTGCCGGACTTCTTAATGGCGATCGCTCGTCACCAATTACCCATTTTTGCCCC
>NZ_DATNPA010000450.1:0-6266 GCF_036703385.1 Allocoleopsis sp.
CAAACTTCTTTCAAGACAGGATAAATTAAGTTTTCGCAAATGGCAAACTCTGAGTTATCAACGACTCCTTCTCGCATGACGGTTTGTAAGTCTTCTCGGAAGTAGTCTGGGATGTTAAATTCTATTTCACCAATGAAATCAGCTTCGGTGTATTTAGTCTGAAATTCTTTGACAACGGCACCGATACTCTTATAACTACTGAAAGCCATATTGACCTCACAATTAAGCCCTCAACGCTTGTCCGACGTTAATATCAGTTTTATGTGTTCTCAGTTGAACGTATTCTATTACTAAGCCAGCTAGTGGAAACTTTTCGCGTTGATTCCCCCCGCTCGAATCGCACTAAGTTCTCACGGGTAGTGCCGACAGTGACGTAAAGGGAAATACCACAATCTACAGATGCCAGCACTAAGGCGGCTGACATTGTTTTTGTGCCGCCAGTGTAATCAGCTATAATCTCGTATTCGGCTGACTCCTGTTGCAGAGCGTTAATTTTGGCGGAAGCTAGACGATAGCATTCTGATAAGTCGTCAGGATTTTGAATGAGGATTAGGTCGCTGTCTGGTTGAAAGCGATCGCCCAATCCTACTTGTGTAGGAATATTCGGCAGACTCTCCACTATTTCTGTACCACGTCGCACTTCACACGGAGTCCCTTCGCCAATCACCTGAACTTTACTGCCTTTATCGCCATCAGAACATAGGAAGATGACGCGATCAGGCTGTAGGGTGCGAATTGAGGTAACTATGGGTTGGAAAGAGCCACCAACTGTGACTAGAAGTACTTTATACATGAATCAATTGATTGAATTGCTATCTGAGTTTTGTCCAAAATCTGTGGACAGTCTAAAGATTATTGAGTTTCGTCTGCCAACTTCCACTCTGCTGCAACTGCATTGAGTTCCTCAATAATTTTTCGAGTCTGCTCAAGAATATCCTCCGCTTTTTTAGGATTTTTGCGAAAGCCAGAGTGAAGCACATCGTTCCGCAGGTTAGCCAGATTGAAATCACCGCCCCAGAGGTTGTTCAACTGCTTTTTCTGTTTCTTCGGAGTATTTGACCATTGCTCCAAATATAGTGACTCCCTGATTGTATTTCCCTCTTTATCCTTGATCTTGCCGCCACTTAGTAGGAGTTCCATCTCATCTCGATTTGCTTTATCGAGAGGATCTAGTTGAAAGCGATAGCACAGCAGGGATGGCAACCACTCTCGCGCTAAAGATAAGGCTTGAACCGTTTGTCCTTTTGCTGCATACCATTTCACCATTTCTAGTTGTCGAATCAGGGAAGCTTTAGCGTTGGTTGTATAATCTTTTGGGTTTGCCAAGCAAAACTTGCCATAATCTTTTTCCACGCGTTCCAGCAAACTAACAAATGGTGGTACCGACTGAGAAATGACGGGTGCTGCCTCTGCAATATGGTTAGGTAACATAGCAGCTTCTCGCATAACGTCCATTGGTCGTAACAGTTGCAAGCCTTGGGCGATACCATCTATACTTTTTGCCAAGTTTTCGGTCGAGGGGTTACTACTATGTAACAAGGTTGCTAGTGCCTGCCCATTGCCTGTTTTAATGAATTGGTCAGTAGCAGTTGTCCACTCCAACAGACTAACCATTGGCAACAAATCAAAAGTAGGAGTTTCATTGGTTTCTTTATTTTTAGCTTCAAATGCACCGTAAATTAGTCCCTCAATCTTCACATTTCGCACTACACGCAGATAACTGATGGCAATCAACGCTAGCACAGGTAAAGAGCGAAAGGAGTGCGTAATGTCGAATATAACGCGATCGCCCTCCTGCAAACAGTTAGTCAACATTTCAAATAGCTGCCAAATATCAGCAGTGCTGTGTGCTTCTGGCACATTGTACACGGGTTGCAAATCCACCTTGGCTTCCAACCGCTTTCTCAACGCCTCCCAATTAGTTTCGGTTGCTCCTGTTGGAGCAACTGTTTCTACTGTCTTAGTCAGCAAAACGTAGAGGGTTTCAGGCTTGTAAAATTCAACTAACGCCTCTTGAAAAAATGGTGTTTTATAGTTTCCAAAACCCATAGGGTTAAGGTAGGTTGTATCCTGATAATTATTAAAGCCAAGAAACGAAATTGCTTTCATGCTTTATCATCCTTTAATTAATTTTTCAGGTTTACTTGTGTTTGCCCCATTCCCAAGCGAGTTTTTACACCCGTACCAGCAAACTGAGCATGATGAACCAATAAGTTAGCCACATTCGCTAGCAAGGGGTCAGTACGGCTAAGAACTTGTAGTGTTACATCACCAATAAAGCCATTCACATATCCGCGATGCAACTGAAACGATCGCGTTTTTATCTGGTGATGCTTGAGTATGATGTATTGACTCAAGTAAGCGATTAACTCATCACTTCCCAAATACACAGAAGCAAAATGATTCCACCGCTCTAACCAACTACGAAACATTAATGCTGGTACGGGTAGGGGTAAATGGATGCTTTGTTGAGCAAAAGCTGTAGGCGTTGTGAAGTGCAAATCAAATCGCCTGATCGGTTCTGGTTCATTTGCTACTAAACTTGTGTAAAGCTGCTCGTAGCTGGTGGTTTCGTCTTCTCGGTTAATAACATCAAACTTAGCTCCTAGAAATTCTAGTGAAGGAGAAAGGTTGAGGGATGCGATCGCTTTTGCTGCCCTTTCCTGCAATCCACACAAAGCTAAGCTGTAAAATCCATCTGGATGAAAGGTCAAAAATTCCTTAGAAGCAGAACAAGAACCGATGATACCTGAGTAGGAAATAGAAGGAATTGTTTCACTCCCCATTTCCAAGCTCATGCGTTCGTGTAGTTGCTTTACCAATTCCAATTGATAGGAGCGAGGTAAAACTGCTTTCTCAGATAAGCTTAATGTCCAGGTAGAACGAATTAGCATTAGATTTACAACGCCTTAAACTTTACCCATCCAGGCACATACTTAATCTCACCCTTTGGGTCTACAACTGTACGCCTAGACTTCGGTGCTTCAAAATTGGGTGCAGCAATCCCGCAGGTATCGCGAATATCGGCTCTCAGTTGGTCATTGAGTAACCAACCAATTGTCGTACCATTCATCCCACTTGCCCAACCCAGTCGTAAACTATAAGGACAAGTCTCTTTTTCGTAAAACTCACGAATTGCTGAAAAATCTAAATTTTTACCTTGATGGCGATTATTTTTAACAGCTTGCCAGTAGTCATACTCCCCATCCCACTGCTCTTGAGCAAATTCATGACAAATCTTTAAGACATCATCCAGGCTTTGAAAAGGCAATTGCATCCCCTGTTGATGCCGAAACCAAGACAGCATCTTGGTATCTAAGGAGAGGGTAAACTCAGTCCGGACATTCCGCACCATTTCAGCATAAATAGAAGCTCTATATTTAGCCCGTTCGTCTTCAAAGTGGCTAGAGACAATCACTTCAGCAGCAATTGGAACATTGAACGCGATCGCCTTCCCCTTCTGATTGACTGTTATTTTCACAAGTGGTTGACAATCCGTTACTTGGATTGCCCGCATGAAGTCTGTATTGGGACCTGTTCTGGCTTTAACTGCTCTGTCTTGGTAGCTGAGCGAAAAATTAGAGAACAAGTTATTCATCAATAACTCATCGTCTAAAAACTTTTGCTTTCCTTTACTCTTCAATTCTCCTGAATTAAGCTTTTGCCGTAATTGCTTTTCAATCTCACTAACTCGTTGGGAGTTTGGGACGTGATAACGGTCTGCGTATTTGAGTAAGTGATAAGCGATCGCAGTCCGAATCGCCCCCTTAATTGACGAACCGGGAAGGTAAAGTTGCCCAAACCCGTTGCGAATCATTGGTCGCAAGTCAGTGATTTTTTGCTCCGTCCACTTAGCGTCAATAAAAATCTCAGGAAAAATAGGATTGCCTTGTGGGTCAGTCGCCTCCTGCCAGTCTTCACCAAAGGCTTGTTTGAGGATATCCGCAATCTCCTCCCTCTCTTCAATAGCACGAATATAGTCATTGAGTCTGCCCCGTGTTTGCAGACCTTTGGCTAAGGCTTCCCCATCCGGGAGGTAAACCTTTTTGGCAGTTTGAACGTATTCAAATGGGTTTAGTTGGGAGACGGCTGACCCAATGTGCAGCAGCGGACTGGTTAACTGAATTCGTCGCGATTCATAGAACTCTGGTCGGCTAAGGGTAAGGTCTTGAGAAGCAACCATTATAGTTATCAGCTAGGTAAGGTAACTGGCAGACTCAAACTAATACCACTGCGGTAAATTTTGTGCTGTTTAAACTTATTAGGTGTAACATCAGCCAATTTCCCCAAGGGAGCGATGGGGAAAACAGAACCTTCAGCAAACATTCGCACCATTTTGCGGCGTAGCTGACGACCTGAAGAAGGAGAAGCAATCCAACCGCCTCGTTCTTGAATCGCATAACTGGCAGTTTTATCCAGCATTCCCTCTGCATCTAGAAGTTCTTTTGGTAAGGGCAATTCCCAAAATAAGCTGATCAGAGCGTAATGAGTTGGTTTGGCAAAATCCACTACATCCTGCCAATCTTGGGGAAGTTTCTCCCATTCAACTTCAAAGCGTCCAGCACCACTAGAACGTTCTCCACCCAAACCTTCCTCACCCAAAAGTTCTAAAGCAGCGTGAAGTTTATCTTCTAGTTTCCGCTCTTGTTCTAGGAAATTCAGCAAGAAGTACAAGCCTGACTGTTTAGATTGCTCCCATTCAAACTGAACGAAGCCTGTGTGATAGAAATTTGTGGCTCTAGTGGTACGGTCGATAGCTACTTTGGGTGTTTGGTGAATTTTATAAGCTTTGCCATAGTCGAAAGTTCCGGCTTTATGCAATGGTTCAGTGCCATCCGCTTTCTTTTCTGTCTCAGCAATTAAATCTCTTTTATCGCCTTCGAGTGTAAACCCGTCTCCTTGATACCAACGCTGCCAAACTTCCAAAGGTAAGTAGTTGAGCTTTTTGTAAGTCTTGGTAAATTTCAAGTCATCTTCTGGATATCCTTTGGGAAATTCTAGAGGTTTGGGCAGATAGTAAATGTAATGTTCTCCATTACGTCGATAAATAAAGGTTGAACTGAGACGAAAAGGAGGTTTTTGCGATGACTTTTGCTGGGGACGCTGCCGCCGTGATGCGATCAAGTCCATTTTCAAACTTCCACTCGGTCATATATAAACCAGTATCAATTGTTTTCAATTCCTCAGAAGAATCATCTTCTAAATGACAATCGCGAACAATTAAACGTGCTGGTGCATTTCGTCCTTTAATTTTTGTATATTCCTTACCATCAATCTGTTTCTTTGGACTGTTATCTTCAAGTAATCCCTCTTGCTCTGCAACTTGAGTTTCAATCCAGCAGGTTACACCAGTAGAGCCAAATACACGAGAAACTTCACAAGTCCTTGCTCCCATAAACTTAATAAATTGTTCGTCAATTTCTGTTATTCCATCTACCAAATCATCGCTTTCATATCGGTAAGTATCTCTACTTCCTTTGCGATTGATCGGTTTATTACACAAACGTTCTAAAATTGAGCGAAGCTTCCCTTTAATAGATGAACCTGGTAGGTAAGGATGTCGAGTTAGTGGATCGCGAATTACAGACTTATCTAGTCCTCCAATATTTAATGTTTCTCCACCGCCACCAATATGAAGTCCGGTTTCTACTAAAAGAATGCTCTTAACATGAAGTTTGCCAAGTAGTGGCTTTTGAGGTTTGTCAGTTGTTGATGTAGTCATTGGTCTTTTCCTCCTGCTGCTTTGTGATAAGCAACTATTGCCTCAATAAGTTGAACGAAACGTTTAAAATCTTCTAAATCTTCATTTTTAATTTGTTTAATTGCGGCTTCCAAAACCTTTTTCAAGGGTGCAACTGGGCTAGAATCTAAATCTTTCCCTTTCTGTTGCCGAGCAGTAGCATATGCTAATTGATATCTTAGAATGTGCAATTCATCTCTACTTTCTTCAGAAAGTTTGTTTTTAATAATTTTCTGAACTTTGAAACGGTTCACAGCATCTAAGAATTTACGAATCTGGGTAGTTTTTAATCCTTTATCCCCCTTATCGGCAAGAATTTTCCCCAGTTCCTCGGTATCTTCTACTAGCTCACGAATTTTATATTCTTTTAATCCTGTCTTAAAAGCATCAATTTTTTTAACCATTCTGGTAACGATATCGTCATATTTCTGTTGAGTAGAATCAGTATTAGCTTGCTTTTGCCTATTTTGTACCTCACCCAACTGTTTAGATTGATTTGAAAGAGTAGGTCGAGAAATATTAGGTT
>NZ_DATNPA010000451.1:0-7813 GCF_036703385.1 Allocoleopsis sp.
AAAACAATGATCAATAGTCAATGCCCATCTGAGGTAGGGTAAGAATTCATCATTCTTTCCCAGCGTTTTTAGATTTATAATACTGCACTTATCCCTAAATAGAATAAGAGCTGGTTTAAAGGAGGTCTTATACACCAGCTAGACATTAAAGATTGATATTTGAATTTAACTATACAGCATCTTGATTCTTCAGCCATAAAATTTTTATGTCTAAAGATAGAATATTTTACTGAAAAACAAGAAATGTATTAAATGATACAGATCGACAGTCAGCAATATAAAATCTTTCTGCTTAATTAATTAACCCTCAGTGACTCTTTGCTGATTAAGGAATCCCATCTTATTCATCCAGATAAATTGTTCCCCGCCCTCGTAAGGTCTGGTGCCGAACTCTTCGCCTCGTAAGCATTCACCCGGCTGTTGAGTTCACGAATCCGACGAGAAAGCAGACGAATGATATTAATCGCAATTCCCGGTGTCTCATCGATCGCATCATAGAGCTGTAACTGGGTCAACATCAGACAGTTACAGGATTTTATCGTCGTGACTGAGGCGGAACGGGGTTCAGCATCAAACAACGACATCTCCCCAAAACAGGCTCCCTCTTTGAGTTGTGCCAAATCGCGATCGCCAATGTGAACTCGGACTAATCCGGAGACCACAATATAAAGCGATCGCCCCTCCTGTCCTTGGGTAAAGATGGTATGGTCGGCGGGGAACGATAACTCATCCATCACCGAAGCAAGACGCACTAAAAAATCGTCCCGCAATTCCTGAAAAATTGGGACGGCCCTGACAAACAATAAACGCTCAACGCTGGTTAACATTGGTTAGCGGTCAGCTATTCGCTATTGGCGCTGTATTACTGGGGAAAGCTCAAGTTTACCTTGACAGCCTCACCTCTGGAAGAGGTGGGAGAAATTGTATTCCACTTCCCTGACCGGGTTGCGCTCTCAATCAGGGATTGTGTCTACCTTTGGGGTGATTAACCCGCTTGACCCAACTCATCTAACATCCGCTGAACTTGATCGGCAACCAAACGGTCTGAGTCATTTTTCAGCACAGGCAACAGTTCAATACAAGCACGAGGCGAGGCTTCTCTCAAATAAGCCAACACCGCTTCCCGTACAAACCCAGTCGGATGGCGCAGACAGACTAGCGTTGCTTCCGGTGTCAAACTGTAATGAGCGGTTCTGGCTACATGAAAACAACAAGCTAGAGGCCAATCTGGGAGGAAATGACGAAACTCAATCAACCGACGCAAGCGATCGCTAGGACTCATCGGTTGATAAGGCACCCACTCCTCCAGACAAGCCATCTTTTCTTCCAGGGTACGACGATCTAAAATGGACAAAAAGGCTTGTTTCTGGGGAATATCAACCGTATTATCTAATATTTCCAACCCCAACGCCACATTGCTACGCGACTCCGAGTTCAGATTGAACGCTGCCGCTTGAATGGCACTGATCGGATACAGGAATTTCATCAGCAAGAAACACCGCTCCAACAGGTCAGTTTGCAGGTCATGTAATGCCCGTCGAAGTAACTCGGCTTCCTCTCCTGCAATCTTGTCACCCCTCAGATCGAGACTGGCTGCATAAATTTGACCCGAAAACAAAAGCTCTTGCTCAATTAACATCTCGATCCCGCTCCGACCTAATTGGTCAAGCACGCCTTCAATTCCGACTTCGTTGGGCATCTTCAGCAGGACACGGAGAATATTACGACGAGTCGTCCCCCAACTGGTCATCAGCTGCTGTACTAACTGATGCAGAGCGTCTTGTGTGCCAATTTCGCCCAAGGCCATCCAAGCTTGTAGCCTCACCAATTCGGGTTTATGGACATCTTCTGCCAACGCGACAAGTAAGGAAATCGCCTCATCCTTAAGGCGTACCAAGGCAGCTCGTGCGGCCTCACGAGTGGATTTATAGTACAACCCCTTCATCAGAGATGGATAGTACTCTTCTAAGTGTGTTGCCGCAATCACCTCCAGCAAAGCACGACGAACCCGCAAGGACTCATCCTGTAAGAGATTGGGAATATACAACCTCAACGCCTGCAAATACTCCGCCTCTCCCAGCGCCCGCGTACTCATCACCCGTTCTTGTTCCCGTTTCGAGGTGAGCATCCGGCGCAACGTATTGGTTGCCTCCGCCCTTTCAGCGGGAGTTCCCCGGCGCAGAATCAAAGCCGCCGCTGTAGCTCGTACTGTCGGCTCAACATTCGGGTTCATATAGTGCTTAATGGTACGAATATCCAGCTCTGGCTGGGTCAGCCAGACATAACGCAAGGCCAAGGCCAACACTTCTGGCGCGGGTCTTTGGTCAACGAGGACTTGGACATCGTCCAAATAAGCTGGGTTGGGATACTCCAGCATGGCCTCTAGACTCTGGCGTTGCAAGGCCGTAGACAGGCGGGGCAACAAGGGACTGAGTACCTCGCCTACAGTTAATGGCTCAATCTGGTACAAAAGTTGAATACAGGAACGTTTATCGGCTTCAGTTCCAGGCTGCTCTAGAGCTTCTACGACCGCTCGTTTGAATGCCCGCAAGTCTACATCCGAAAAACCCAGACGGCCTTGTTCTGCACTCTGAACCAGTAAGCTGACATAGCTCGATCGCATTAACCAGCCACTCAAAAGCCAGATCGCCGAGAAAAGAACAATCGCAAAGATAAACACCTGACTCTGCAATTGCTGCATCGCTGGGAATATATGCTGCGTCACCCAAATCGTTGCCAATATGCCAATACCCGTGATGCCGGTTGTGATCGGTTCGGCAATGCCCTGTACCGTCGTCTGAACGGCATTGCGCATCTTTTCCGGTATGGGTTGAAACAGGACGGGTTCAATGCCAGCAATTAAGGTGTAGCGCAGGAGTTCATCAATAAACCGAAGCAAGATCAGGCCAACAAAGAGTCCAGTAATCAATTCCGGTAAAGGAATGACCTGACCCACAAGCCCAATCAGCAAGTCGATTGAGCCGGTCAGCATGAGCAATCCTAAGATGACGAGCGCACTAGGCAACATCATCGCGGCGACGAAGACGCCTAATTTTGCGATCGCGCGACTTGAAATAAACCATTGGGAGGTGAGTTCAAATAGTCCGACAATCCCGCTAAACAAGCCCAAAAAACCGGCAATATCCGAAGTCTCCGGCAGCTTATCCTCCAGTTGACTGAGATACTGGAATTCAACTAAGAGGTACAAAGCTTCTGCCAGGATAAAGAAGGCAAATAAAGGGATAATGTAGCGTCGTAGGGAACCGGTGGTGTTGCGAACCGCGAATTCAGACTCATCGTCTTCCCACTGTCGTGAGGGCGAGTCAGGAAAGGCTTGTCTATAGCGCTGTCCTAGATAAAATAACGTTCCCGCTCCTACCAACATGGAAAAACAAGCCAGGACGAGGACATCGATGAGGCCGACAAAACGTAACAGGAACGGTAAGGAGAAGCCTGCGATCACGTCAGCGACTAAGAGTCCACTGGAGATGATCGGGTAGGTGCGCTTGATTTCCCGGATGTTGAACAGTTGATTAGCCGCAACCTGGGAGTTAAGGTCGTTGAGGACTTCAACCGCATCTGTCCATAGACGGATGAGAAAAACGGTAGCCAACGCGATCAAACCGTCGAAATAGTCAAGTCCTAAGGCGAGGCGAAAGAGTAACAGGGGTAAGCTAGTTAGGAGTGCGATCGCCACCAAGACGCTGCGCATCGGCAACAGGCTAGAAAGCCACGAGTACAAAACGCCTAGACCGGAAACCATGAGAGCACCGACGATGTAAATCAACGGCAACCGCTCAGCACCATATTTATCTAAGAACAGCGCCACTGCACTGTACTCGAACCAAAGCCACCCTACTGAGGTTGCTGTGTAGAACGCGAACATCAACAAGGTTCGGTCACCTTCTTCTGGACGAAGGTTTACCCACTGTAGGGCTTTCCGTACCCAGTCGCCCTGAACACGAGCACGAGGTTGCAGTTTCATCGGTTAAAGCAAGTCAGTTGTCATTACTCAGGGGTCAGCGACTTTCTAGAGGGTTACTGACCCCTGAGTACTGGTCACTAACCTCAAATCATTTTTTAGGAGAAAGTAGCATCATCATATTACGACCTTCCCGTTTTGGTGCTTGTTGTACTTCGGCTAACGCTTCCAAATCCGTTGCCATGCGCTTAAGCAAATCCTCCGCTAAGTCACTATGTTGAATTTCTCTACCTCGGAAGGTAATTGTCGCTTTTACCTTATCACCCGATTTGAGAAAGCGCTCCGCCTGATTGACACGCACTTGGTAGTCATGATCCTCAATTTTGTAGCGCATCTTCACTTCTTTGACATCAGCCGTGTGCTGTTTCTTCCTAGCTTCACGAGCTTTTTTCTCTTGCTCAAATTTATACTTGCCATAGTCCATGATGCGACACACCGGCGGATCAGCCTTGTCACTAACCAAGACGAGATCCAACTCTTTTTCCTCGGCAATGCGCAAGGCTTCTTGAGGTGTGATTATCCCCAGCTGTTCCCCATCCATATCGATGACTCGAATGTTAGGGAACCGGATTCTCTCGTTGATTGGGGGTAGATCTCGCGGGCGTCTTTTTTCATTCACAGGCGTCTGCTTAATTTTTAAAATCGTGGGTGAGAAGGGTAAGAAACAGGCTAAGTTGACACTTGCCATTTTACTGAGTCTTCCCAAGTTTCTGTGCAGGTTGTTAATTTGACATCCTCCCCGGCCTAAAGGTGCGGGGATTCCAAAGATTACTCTTTGGGCTTCCTCTTTCTTCGAGTCGGCTTACTTGAAGGGGTTTCCCCACTCAAGCAGAGGTCGTTCTCTCCAGAGGCGTGAGTTCCCGTGTGCCCCACGGTACGCAAAGCCTGTTCCAAAATGTTGATGGCGGCGTTCCAGTCTCGGTCTTGTACGTGTCCGCAATGGGGACATAAATGCGTCCTTTGCGAGAGCGACTTCTTAACAACTTCCCCACAGTTGGAGCAATTTTGCGATGTGTAGTGCGGTGGAACAGCCACCGTCGCCACTCCAAATACTTTCCCAAAATATTCCAACCACTGGCGGAACGTAGACCAAGCCGCATCGGAGATGGATTTAGCTAATCTCCGATTTTTCACCATATTTCGCACCATTAAGTCTTCGTAGGCTACCAAGTCGTTAGACTGGATTACGCATCTTGCTTGCTTCACGGCAAAATCTTTACGTTGCCGACTTACCTTGAGGTGCTTCCTTGATAGGCGATTTCTCGCCTTTTGCCTATTTTTTGACCCCACACAAGTACGAGAAAGTCGTTTGCTTAAACGCTTTAACGCCTTCTCGGACTTTCTCAAGTGCCGGGGGTTCTCAACTGTCTGTCCGTTAGAGTCTGTATAGAAATGGGCTAAACCAACATCTAAACCAATGGTCTTATTGGTCGGTTCCCGATGAACTATCCGCTCAACATCAAGACAGAACTGAGCGTAGTACCCATCAGCACGACGAACAGCCCGAACTCGCTTAATCTGCTTTAACTGATACAAGTGCAGGTCGCGAGTTCCCCACAACTTGAAGCTTCCTGCCTCAAACCCATCGGTGAAGGTGATAGTTCGCCTATCACAAGACAGCTTCCAACCTGTTGTTTTGTACTCAACACAGCCGTGAGTTTGATGTTTCTTAAAGCGAGGAAATCCCTTCAACCCTTGCTTATTCTTCTTACAGTTGTCGTAGAACCGAGCAATGGCACTCCACGCTCTTTCTGCGCTGGCCTGACGAGCCATTGAGTTTAACTTTCCTGCCCAAGGAAATTCTTTCCCTAGGACAGCGCAATACGCGCTCAGCTCGTAGCGTCCTGTTCCAGGATTTTCCATCCAGTATTTGATGCAGCTATTCCGGATAAACCGAGCAGTACGAATGGCTTCGTCAACGCGCTCATACTGCTGTTTTCTCCCTTTTAGTTTGGCTTCAAATACTAACATGGATTACGTTCGCTCACTTGACGTAAGTCTACCACATCTTTTAAAAGCCGTCCTGGAAGGACGGGGCTTTAAACCCAATTTTTTGGTATAGCAACCGCCAAGGCGGTTAGGACGCCAGGTGCAGGATATGCTCCATCGCATCGCGTAGACAATCAAACTGGTCAAGTTGCTTACGAATTCGACTTTTGAGCCAAGACCAGCATCGCTCAATCATATTGAAGTCTGGTGAGTAAGCAGGTAAGTACAGCAACTCACAGCCAGCTTGCTGAATCAGTTGCTCAATACGACCTCCTTTATGAAACGTGGCATTATCCATGACCACTACCTGCCCGGGTTTGAGCAAAGGAATTAAGCAAGTTTCCAACCAAATCTCAAACACACTCCGATTGCAGGAACCTTCGATGGTAAAAGGAGCCATCAGTTGCCCAAAACATTGAGCCGCAATCATATTCACTCGCCCCTGCCGTCGTCCTGACTTCAAGGCATGAAACCGTTGTCCTTTCTCATTCCAGCCATAGGCGTAGTCTTCAAGGGTTGTCATGAAGAGCTTCGTCCACATAAACAATCATTTCCGAAGCCCAGTTAGCCAACTGCTCTATGAAGCTTTGCCGTTTCGATTCATCCCGTTCAAGGTAGCCATAGGTCTTTTTTTTCGCGTAAATCCAATTTTCTTTAAGGCTCGTGAGATTGTGCGATCGCTGATCTGTCCCTCCCACAATTGCGCCATCTCCACCTGGGTTTTATCCCCATGAGTCTTGGCAAACACCCGAAACTGCTCCCAATCTGTAATTTTATGATTGTTACCTGGAGGGCGGTTGGGCAATGCTTGTACATCTCCCGTTTCGGCTTTGCGTTTCAACCACAGGTTGATTGTGTTGCGGCTGATATTGAATATTTCACTCGCCTCCTGTTTCTTGAGTCCATCTAACTCGATGGCTTGGATCACTTTCTGACGGAAGTCGTAACTGTAGGGTTTAGGCATGGTAGAGCAGACGATAGCAGGTCACGGTAACATCTTTAGTTTACGTCCTAACCGCCTTGGCGGTTGCTATAACTTCCCAATTACGAGGGCTCATTAAGACAAGTAAGACGCCCATGAACGCGAGTACACAACGAAAAAATGAAAATTCTTATCCCTTCTGCCTACTCCTGCGGAGAACGCTGCGCGAACTGCCGTCTGCCTTCTGCCTTATTTTCAAGCGAGAGAAACTACTAAAATGGAAGAGAATTTGTAAACCTTTTTGAAGGTGAGGCTTTTGTGACAACATCTGTGCCTTGGCAGCAACGAGTTGGAAGTCAACGAGACTGGGTTTGGCGAGGCTGGCAGACCCGTTATACCTATATCCGGGCACCACAAACGGGGAATGGACTTGCACCACCCATCATGCTGTTGCATGGATTTGGAGCCTCAATCGGGCATTGGCGTCACAATCTGGAAGTGATAGGTCAGCACCACACGGTTTACGCCTTAGATATGCTGGGGTGGGGGGCGTCACGCAAGGTAGCCGCTGAGTACAGCATCAGCCTCTGGGTAGACCAAGTTTATGAGTTCTGGCAAACGTTTATCAGGCAGCCAATGGTATTGGTAGGGAACTCAATTGGCTCTCTGGTTTGCCTAGCAGCAGCGGCAGCTCATCCAGAGATGGTCAGAGGTATCGCCATGATTAATTTGCCAGATCTTTCGTTGGAAGAAGAGATGACTCCCCCTTGGTTGCGACCCGTGGTCTCGACGATTAAGAGTATTGTGGCGTCACCCGTGGTTCTGAAAAGCGCTTTTTATCTAGTGAGACGCCCACCCTTTGTCCAGAAGTGGGCAGGGCGTGCCTACGCGAATCCAGCCGCTGTTACAGCTGAGTTAGT
>NZ_DATNPA010000452.1:0-9172 GCF_036703385.1 Allocoleopsis sp.
CGAGGCATGACATCTTCAATCACTGTTTGGAACTGGTTTAATGAAGTTGAACAGGGAGGTTGGGCCAAGCAACGCAAAAATGGTGATTTAGTCATCTATAACCAGGGCAGTGAAGAGCAAGCAAGATTTCGGTTTTTGGGGGGTTGGCCCACTAGTTTTAAAATTTCTGATGTCAAGGCGGGTGGCAAGGATTTTGCCATTGAAGAGATGGAATTAGCCGTCGAGGAGTTTACGCGGGTCAAATAAAACACCATGTTGCAAACTGAGTTTGAATTTACCTTACCCAAAGGCTATCTCGATGGAGAAGGCAACCTCCACCGTAAGGGGGTGATGCGTCTCGCCAGAGCAATGGATGAAATTGTCCCCATGCGTGACCCCCGTGTTAAATCGAATCCCGCTTACGCAACAGTCCTAATTTTGTCCCGCGTGATTGTCCGCCTTGGTGCTTTAGAGGAAATTAATCCTGCCGTTGTCGAAGGCTTTTTTGCCTGTGATCTAAATTATCTCCAGAAATTTTATCGCCAGATTAATGAATTGGAACCCGAAACGATTGGGTTACCAGAAACCACTCCCCCTCCACCGGAACCTTTACAGGTTAGCTGAATTGAATATTTGATGGGAGGAAACCGTCTAACTTCAAACATTTATTTTCATGGGAAGTGAAAATCCAATCCGTACAGAATTTAACTTTATTCTCCCTAGGGGCTTAGTTGATGCCCAAGGGGCTGTTCATCGCCAAGGTGTAATGCGTCTGGCAACTGCTAGAGACGAAATTATGGCGCAGAAAGACTCCCGTGTTCAGCAAGACCCAGCATACGAGGTGTTGGTGATGCTCTCGCGGGTCATTAGTCGTTTAGGAAATCTATCTTCGGTAACGCCTGAACTTTTAGAAGAACTTTTTACTCGCGATTTAGCTTACTTGCGAGAGTTTTACAATCGCATTAATCAACAGGGTAATGCTTATATTCCCGTTCAGTGTCCGCAATGCAGTAATCCCTTTAGCGTGGAGCTTTCACTGTCGGGGGAATCTTAAGCTACCCCTCAGAACAACTGGACGAGGAGGTAGCTTTTATTGCGTTTCATTTTCACTGGTCTTTAGAGGATATTCTAGGCTTAGAACATCCTGAACGACGACGCTGGGTCAATCAAATTAATAAGATAAGACAGCTATGATCTGATTTCATTTTTATTGATTGTTAGGGATGCAGCATTAAAGTAAAGGTTCTTTCTCCACTGTGCCTAATCCGACGGATTCTAACAAATCCTGCCAATCGCTGATTAGTGTTGAATCCTTAGGATTGGCGGAGCGCAAATCAGCCAGAGTTTTTAAGCTATCGTACCAGTAGCCAGCCTCGGCATAAAGAGCGACGCGATCGCGCATTGATGCCCTTGCTAAATCACTAGCGAATTTTTGATCGATTTGGACTCGTTTAATTGACCCTTGAACACGGGGATTTCCTTTTTGATCTTCAGGGTCACAATTGGCTACCAATTCCCAAGTATATTCTTTTCCAGGTTGTAAGGCTTCAGCATCAGCGGGTAGGGTAAAGCTCCTGATTCCACCTGTCTTGGTGAGCGGGAAGGTTTGCTCATAAATAATAGTGTCGCCTTTAGCATTGAGCAAAATAAATTTGGCTTCCTCAACAGAGGTTGAAGAAATCTGAAAAAAGAATGTCGGTTTTCCAACTGTCGTCAAGCCAATGTTACTCTCTGGTTGTAAGGCTTTCATTTGCATTTTTTGGCCTCCGACGGAGCCACATCCTCCCCGTGCTGTTCCCCCTTCCAAATTGCGAGATGGACGAATACCGGGTACTTTGAATTTCAGGCGAGATCGACGTTGCGCGAGAATTTCCCTTTGAGAGAATGCTGGTTGCTGTTGCTGAGTTGATGGAGACATGGCTGTGACGGGCAACAGACTGCTCAGGACTAGCTCTAGAGATAAAGCGAGAGACACTGTTGTCAGGCGTGGATAAGATTTGATGACCATGATTCAACGTCCAGAACTAAGGTTCGTTTGGGTGTATTGAGGAAAAAATTGACAATACAAAAGATTTCAAGCAAGACTGATTGAATTCCAGTAAAGTTCCTCAAGAGCTTCACAAGAATTTATAAACTTTTTCTACAATTTTATCCAGGGAATACGAACCAGGTAACATTACCTAATTTCCGGGTAAAAATCCTAATTGCCTTTTAGGCTTTAACAAAATCTTGACAGAAAACCAAGGGCTTTCTACAGTTTAAATTACAAATTCTTTTATTTATGCCACGAAATTGATTCCTAATCAATAGGTTCCCTTTCTTGAGGATACAAAGCTCATTATGTTTAACAATTTTGTTACAAAAATCCGCTCTTTGTTTTCTAGTGAAGACGGCAAGCCTAAAATAGTACTGGCTTTCGGTCGTTCGGTAATTTTAACTAGCGTTGTTGTAGCTGGGGTGGTGGTTGGGCTGCGCCATTTGGGAACCCTGGAGGGAATGGAATTAGGGGCTTACGACCAGCTGATGCGATCGCGTCCTGATGAAGGGATGGATAAACGATTGTTGGTCGTGGGTGTAACCGAGGAAGACATTCAAACCCGTAAAGAATACCCAATCAAGGACGACACCCTTGCTCAACTGTTAGAGAAAATACAAACCTATCAACCCCAAACGATTGGCGTAGATATTTTAAGAGACGTTCCTCAAGGCAGCCCCCAAGGCCGGATTGCCCTAGAAAAAATCTTAAAGCAGGACGAAAACCTGATTGCGGTCTGCAAGATGAGTTCGGTTGACCAACCGGGAGTTCCTGCTGCTCCAGGGGTTCCTGAAGAGCGGGTGGGTTTCGCCGATTTACCTCTCGATCCTGGCGGAACGCTTCGCCGTAGTCTTTTACTTTCAACACCGACTCCTCCCAAAGTTCCGCCCCCCGTTCAGCATCTGTGTAATATTCCCGATCCTGAAAACCAAATCCCTTCCTTTGCCTTCCAGCTAGCACTAGTGTATTTGGAAGGTAAAAACATTCAGCCTGACGCCGAGCATACACAGAAGACTGGGGAGATGAAAATCGGTTCAACCGTCTTCAAACGCTTAGAAGAAAACTCTGGCGGATATCGCAACGCGGATGCCGGAGACTATCGACTCATGCTAAATTACCGATCGCCCAGAAACTCAGTTAAGCAAGTTTCGGTGAGTGATGTACTCAATGGTAAGGTTGATTCGTCTCTCATCAAAGACCGTGTTGTTCTGATTGGCTATACCACCCCCATTGCCAAAGACGACTTCTACACTCCCTATAGTGCGGGATTGACAGATAGTCAGAAAATGCCAGGGGTGGTGATTCATGCTCAGCATGTGAGCCAAATACTCAGTGCCGTTTTAGACAAGCGCCCTCTGATTTGGTACTGGCCCCAAGCCAGCGAAATTTTGTGGATTTGGGGTTGGTCGGTGGTGGGAGCACTGGTGGCATGGCGTATCCGACGACTATGGCTGTTTGGGTTAGGCGTCGTAGTCGGGGCGGGGGTATTATATGGAGCCAGTTACCTTCTGTTTATGAATTCTGGGTGGGTACCCCTCGTACCAGCGATGTTGGGGTTGGTGGGAACCGCCATTGTTGTGGTGTTAATCGAGAGAGGATACGCGAAGGCCATTTATCAGGGAGTGAAAAAGCTCGTCCTGAATATCGAAATTGATGAAGAGAAAAAGCAGCAGCAGGTAGCAGCAATTACAGAAAGCGAGTCTTTCGCAGAATTGCAGCAAAAGGCAGCCGAGTTGAGAAAAAATCGGAGGAGAAACCGAGGATTAGATGAGGCTTCTGAGTCAAGCATAGAAACAAATGAAATCATACCGACTCCTCCAGAAGCTGAACTTCTAGAAATAGAGACCAATGCTGTTACGGCAACGCCTCAAGACGCTGAAACCCCGCCATCAGAGGAGGATGACTATTTGCAGCAGTTGCAGCAACGAGGAAAACAGCTGAAGACGGATGCCGTAACACCAACACCTCAAGATGCTGAAGCACCCGCATCAGAAGAGGATAACTACTTTCAGCAATTGCAGAAACGAGGCAGGAGGCTGAGAAAGACCGACGAGGACTCTAACAATTAGATATTTTTTGTTCACTGGTCACTGCTCACTGCTCACTGAAAAAGCTGTCCTCGACTTTTGGCGAATAGTCTACACCCACCTAGTCTGATAGCTTGGCATCCGTACCGGGCAAGGAGTCATGAAGAATGCAACAGATCAGCCCAGACGGACAGAAAGCTTACCTGGGTACGGGATGGGCGTCTCCGCTACGAGTCAACCTCCAAGGCAGTATCCAACTCAGTTCCGCAGAGCGCAACATCGAAGAATCGATTTGGCTGATTCTACGCACGGATTTGGGGGAACGCGTGTATCGACCTGAATTCGGGTCGCGCCTGTCTGAGTTGACCTTTGCACCTCTCAATACTCAAACCTTACTTTTAATCCGTCTCTACGTGCAGGAAGCCTTGGAAATGTGGGAGCCACGCATCGAAATTGATGAGGTGAGTACTGACCCCGATCCGGTGCGAGGTCGGGTAGACATCATTATTGAATATCATCCCAAAGACAGTCACGATAATCGCAGCCTAGTCTATCCCTTCTTTTTAGTGCCGGGAGGGGAACAGTAGTGGAATTTGATTTTTTACCCAAATTACCAAAATCTAATTTAGACGATCGCACCTACAAAGACTTAGTCGAAGAGTGCATTTTACGCATTCCTCGCTATTGTCCAGAGTGGACGAATTATAACCCTAGTGACCCGGGTGTCACGCTGATTGAACTGTTTGCTTGGTTAACCGACCAAATGTTGCTGCGGTTCAATCGGGTTCCCCTGCGGAACTACGTCACGTTCCTAGAGTTAATCGGGGTGCGCCTGCAAGCTGCCGTTCCCGCTCAAACCGATATCACCTTTTACCTAACCAGTTCCCTTGCCGAACCTTACACGATTCCAGGGGGAACGGAAGTGGCGACGGTGCGAACGGAAACGGAGGAGGCGATTGTTTTTAGTATCGATGAGCCATTGACGATTGGGAATCCCAGCTTACGGCACTTTCTCACAGCAGAGATGGCGGACGAGGAACCGGAAGTTCTGCGCGATCGCTTTACCAATTTATGGACGCAGCGATCGGATGGAGAATGGGAAGGTCGGGAGCTCTCCCTATTCAACGAACAACCTGAACCCGGAAACTGTTTTTATCTGGTCTTTGACCCCCAACACCAACTGGCGGGTAACGTTCTGGCTGTCACCTTTAAAGGAGAAGCGGCTACTCCCACCGGCATTAATCCCGACGCACCTCCCCGCCGTTGGGAAGCATGGAATGGCAGCTACTGGCAGTCCGTTCTGATTCAAGAAACGGATGATGGCACACGAGGCTTTAGTTTTAGCGAAATCCGAGAACAAGGGGGGAATCCCCTGCAAGGTGCAGACTTAGTGCTGCATTTACCGACCCATTGGCCTGTTACCCGTTTTACCACGTACCAAGGTCTCTGGCTACGCTGTGTTTATACCCCACCAACTCTAGGTCAGCCGGGATACAGTAGTTCTCCTCGAATGGTGGCTCTATCTGTGCGTGCGATCGGGGGTACCGTGATAGCCAGTCAAAGTAGTCTGGTTCGCAATGAGCTTTTGGGCGAAAGTGATGGAACTCCAGGCCAGACGTTCCAATTGCAGGGTGTTCCCGTTCTAACTCGGCGAGAGGATGAATACCTCCTGATTGAACCGCCGGGAGGATTACCCCAAACCTGGCATGAGGTGACGGATTTTGCCAATTCTAAGGGAGAGGATTTGCACTATACCATAGATTCGCGCACAGGAGTCGTTCAATTTGGCCCTTTGATTCGTGAACCCAGCCAAATCCAGCAGCAAACCTTCCTCCGTTCTCGCTCCTATCTACCGATGGGGAGCAATCGTGCGATCGCAGAAGAGATTTCAGCTCAAGACCTCAATGCCTTAGAGCGTCAATTCGGTGCGGTGCCGCCCAGAGGCTCCAAAATCCGCATGGTTGCCTACCGCACGGGTGGTGGTCAAAAAGGGAACGTGCAGCGAGGAAGTCTGACCGTGCCGAAGTCTGCCGTACCCTACGTCGCCAGGGTAATCAACCATATCCCCGCCCGTAATGGAGCCGATGCCGAATCCTTAGAAGAAGCTGTGATGCGAGTGCCTGCCATGCTGCGAACCCGCGATCGCGCCGTCACCTTGGAGGATTTTGAGACCTTAACCCTGCGAGCCGGTCAAGGTTCAGTGGCTCGTGCCCGTTGCCTCTCGCCCACATCGGTTGATGAGGCGGGACTGATTCGCCTGTTGGTTGTCCCTCAAGCCAATACGGAAGCGATCGCCAGAGCCGAAGGCATCCCGCCCGAATTCTTTGCCCTAACCCCTCGACTGCAATCTCAGGTGTTATCTTATCTCGACGAGCGGCGACTCTTGGGCGTACAGGTGCGCTGTCAGGAACCGGATTATGTCGGAGTCTCAGTACAAACCGAAGTAGCCCTAGAACCGGAGTACAATAACTACCGCGCCCAAGAAGACATCTTATTTAAACTCCGGGTTGCTTTGTACCGCTATTTCAATCCCCTAACTGGCGGCCCCGATGGCACTGGCTGGCCTTTTGGTCGTCCGGTTTATCCTTCTGATATTGTCACCCTGTTCCAGAAAACTCCTGGGGTGCGTTATCTCGGTGTGATTCAACTGTTTGAGATTCGCAAATACGATCAGACTTGGGTGCGGACTTTGCCCTTAGATCCTGTGATTAATCCCGGCTCTCAAGGGTTAGTTTGCTCTTGGGCGGATAATCGCTTACGCTCCAGTCACGTTATCAACCTTATCCAATGAGGGGGTTGAAGGTTGGCAGGTTGAAGGTTTGAAGGTTGAAGGTTGAAGGTTGAAGGTTTGAAGGTTGAAGGTTTGTAGGTTAGCGAGTGAGTTTATAACATTTAAGATTCAACATTCATGACTCAAGCACGTTCCGGTCAAAGTTTGTATCTACGGCTGACTCCCATGCAGTTCTCCGAGGCGACTCCCACGCCAAACCTAGAACTCACGGGTACGATGGCGACAGATACATCGACAACGGGCTGTAATGTGTTGCTGCACCCTGGAGAACCCAGTGAAATGCTGGTGCAGCTAGAAAACTTGGGCAGGCGCACACTGCAATTAGATTTACAAGTGGAGGGAGACTTTCCGTCGCAGTGGTGTCAAATTGGCATGGAGGGACGCGAACTCCTCCCTGGGCAAAGGATGGAGGCTGTGCTGTACTTCCAGGCATCTCCTGACTTCTTTGAGGATAACCAATTTCAGGATGAGTCTCTAATCCTGGATTATCGCAGCCGCTTAGTTGCCTACTACACAGCTGAAGATTTGGCAGGGGAGGATGCCTCTCTCACAAATAGAAGAGTTTGTGAGTCGGCTGGCTTTAACTTGTATGTGCGTCCCCGCAGTCTCTACCTAAATTTTCTGCCAGCGCTTTACCGGGAAGTTGACTTTATCAGTCGCTTCTTGAAAATTTTTGAGCAGGCATTTGAACCGGCTGTCCAAAGTTTAGATGTTTTGTGGGCTTACCTTGACCCTCTGACGGCACCTCAAGCTATGCTACCCTTTCTGGCGCACTGGGTGGCATGGCCGATGGAGCCGCGTTGGAGTATCCAGAAGCAACGTCGTCTGATTCGTCAGGCGATGGAAATCTATCGGTGGCGAGGAACGCGCCGGGGTTTGCGTCTCTATCTGCATCTCTATACGGATTTGCCGTTGGATGAGGATATGCCTGAGGAACTGGATAAGCACATCGGAATTGAGGAGGTTTTTGGAGATGGTTTTGTTCTGAGTACGACTCGCATGGGGGAGGATTCGATTATTGGCGGGGGACGACCGTTTCACTTTATTGTGACTCTGCGTCCTGATGCGGGTTTTCAGGTGGATGAATCTTTGGTTCGGTACATTATTGACCAGGAGAAACCCGCTTTTTGTACCTATGAACTTTATATTGAAAGGGGTGGTTAGGGGTGTTAATTTTTAACGAACCACAGAGGTGCAGAAAGCACGAAGGAAGGAAGATAGGAGGAGAGAGAATAGAGGAAAGAGGCAGGTTTTAGAGGATTTAGAAGATGTTAGGGTGAATTCGTGATTGGTGAGTATTGATTGAAATAATATCAATTTACCGTGAAAATGCTACACCATCCGATCCCCCCAGTCCCCCTTAAAAAGGGGGAGAATAATTTGATCTGTTGCAAGTACTTGGGAAAACGGTATAAAAATATATTTTTGGGTTTGGTTCGTGGTTCCTGGGAAGCCTAAATAACAAGAAGTAAATAAGAAATAACCTATGACTCAGCTATTTCCTACTCCTCCAATTAAGCCTTTAGAGCGTGTTCAGGTACGTGATGGGCTTTTGATGAATGCCGATCGCTGGCGTCGAGCGCATGAGTACCACCACGAGCGTCAAAATATTCATTACCAATCGCTGAATCAACCCGGTATTGTCTGTGGATTGGGGGTGCGGTTAATTCCCGCTCCTACTGAAGTGATTGCCCAATATCGCGATGGACGTTGGTTGGAAATTCAACCGGGAATTGCGATTGATTTGGTAGGGAATCCAATTGTTGTTCCTGAAGCGATTGAATTTCGGATTTCATCGGAGAATCTGACACCAGAGTCTATAACTGTCTACTTGGTCGTTAGTTACGTGAATCCTGAAAAATTACGCCGGAAAGAACAGCGCGAAATTATTCAGGAAACGTTTCGGATTGATGAAAAAACGCATCCACCCGGTGAATTAGAGGTGGAATTGTGCCGAATTGTTTTAGAACCGGGTGCTGTGGCAGGTGTGGAATCACCGCCCTTACAAAATCCAACCGATGTCTTTTTCCCAACGTCTAATTCCTTAGATTTACGTTACCGAACTCAAGCGCGATCGCGTGCCCAAGGGGTTGTGAGTATTGCCCAAGTCAACCTAACATCTCGCACTGATGAAAAACGCTTATCGAATCTTTCCTATCTGCTTCAGTCGGTTGCCACACTTTACCCAGCTTTAGAAGGAGATTTAGATGTAGGACAGGTTACATTGCAACCAGAGGACAAGGGAGAAAGAGCTAAACTCTCCAATTACGACTTACTGTTCTTAAATTATCAACAACTTCAATTACTGAAAGAGCGCCAATGGGAGGTATTAAGACAGTA
>NZ_DATNPA010000453.1:0-4616 GCF_036703385.1 Allocoleopsis sp.
AAGTGATCATGAGCAATTGCTCTTCTGCATCAGCCGCGTAACCATCAGCCGCAACGGCAATCAATGCGAGCGCGGCAAAAGCTTCGGCTGGCCCTAATGTAGTTTGGCTTTGTTGACGAGCGCTAGAGAGTTTGTCGAAGAGACTCATTTTTGTTTTTTCCCTAAAAGGATATTTATTTACACCACGATAGTACTGTTTTGGGCTTACGGCATTGACACTAAGATAAATATCCTTTTTTGTGCTAAAGCCCTGTTAATGCTAAGGCTGTCCATGCTAATGATGGCGATCGCTGCTGACTCTGGGTACTCTATGAGGGTTCAATACCTGAAGCTGAAGCTCTTCCTTAAGGAGGATTGCTTTATTTAAGCTTAAAAAAATCTTTAATTTTATAAAGTCACAAACAAGAGTATCCCAAAGAAGTTCGGTTTCTTGCTCAAGCTAATAGGATAGGGATAAGCTAAAAGCTGGTGACCCAAGTAGAGCTTCATTGACTCGATCAATCCTCAACTTGTGGCTCACGGAGTCTCTTAATTATTCCTAATTCCTAATCACGAGTTTGATGGGATAAAGGAAAATGGGCTAAGTTGTTTGGTACTTATCTATTATGGCAGCGATACGCATAAGCTCAACCTTGGTTTAGGTGAAGACCCCAAACCCGTCATTGTACAAAATCTGTTGGCTTTACCGCTTCAATCAGCGATCGCTAATTATCCCTTTCAATTTTCTCATCCTACTATTTCTGGGCGCACTGACTTGTGCGCCTTTTTTTTGCGAGGGGCAGCATTCCAAACAATACTGCTAGATAAGAGTGATTTCCCCTAGAGTCTGTTTTCAAACCCTCAGATCCCCCCACCCCTCTCGTTCTCCCCGAAACGGGGAGAACGAGAGGGGTGGGGGGAGAATTCAGTCAAAGTCCCCCTTTTTAAGCCGGAGCCGAAGGTGAGGAGATTTAGGGGGATCTAAGTCTCTCGGGGAAGGCAAGAAAACACGCCCTAGCCCCTAAACTAAACATGGACTGGTGTGCTAGCCTTTTGGAGCTTACTAGTCAGAATCATCGGCACCCCTCCAGAGGGCGTTGTCGTAATGCCACGACGTACAGGCTTAACTGGGCTGTTATCTGCAAGTGAAAGTTGAAAGCGCGATAAAACAGTTGCTAAAACCAGCTTCATTTCAAACAAGGCAAAGGCATAGCCAATACAGCGACGGTTCCCACCCCCGAAGGGTAAATATTCGTAGGGGGAAAACTGACGTTCTAGAAAGCGTTCTGGCTTGAAACGCTTGGGCTCTGGGTAGAGGTCTTCCCGATGATGGGTTAGATAAATACAGGCAGCTAGCATTATCCCTGGTTCAAACTGGTAGCCCATGACCTCAATCGGAGATTTCACAATCCGAGGCAGAGAAAAGAAAACAGTTGGGTAAATCCGCAACGTTTCAGAGCAAACGGCACAGAGATAGGGAAGTCGAGCAATTTCGTTGGGATCAGCGTCCCTTCCAAGGGGTTCAAGTTCTTGGAGAAGTTTGTCGCGTACTTCTGGCAGATGGTGAATCCAGTAAAATGCCCAAGCTAAAGATGAAGCTGTGGTTTCATGACCTCCAAATAACAGAGTCATCAACTCATCCCGTAACTCGATATCCGTCATTGGCTGTCCGTCTTCATCACGAGCCAACATCATTAAGCTAAGAATATCGTTTCCAGAACGCTCAGGTTGTTCGTGACGTTCCCGAATTTCCGCGTAAAGGAGTTCGTCAATTTCCTGCCTTCGATGTAGGAAACGTCCCCAAGGACTCCAAGCGCCTAAATCGTTTTGAAGGAATGGGAAAAAGAGCAGACTGGAACTCAACGGTGAGTTAAAAGAATCGAGCATTGAACTTAGTTGTTGCCGGATTTGCTCAAGCCGCTCTCCTTCATCAATGCCAAAAACAGCTCTTAAGATGACTCGTAAGGAGATTTCTTGCATGAATGGATGAATTGGTCTGGGATTGCCAGTAGTCCATTCATTCATCACTTGCTCGGCAATATCACAGATGATTTTTCCGTAAGTCCGCATCCGTTCCCCATGAAACGGAGGTGTCAGCAGTTTTCGCTGGCGTTGGTGAGGGCGTCCATCCAGATGTATTAGTGAATTTTCCCCTAACACAGGTTGCATGATTCGATTACCTGAACCCGTTTCAAAGCAATCGGGGTCAGCGGTAAAAATCTGCTGAATCGCTTCTGGGTTGCTAAAGACTACAGATATAGGAAAACCCGGCGATCGCATTGTAAACGAGTCGCCACATTCTTGGGCAGCAGCTTCTAAATAGTCAAACGGACGAGCAATAGCTTGGATTAACTGTATCAACGGTAAAGCTTTGGGGCTATTAGGTAGTTTCATGGTAGTTTTAGCCTCTGGTTGGGAAGTACTGAGAAGTTTTGAGAGCGGGAAAGAGAAATTTCATCCTAGTGGCGGCGATGAAAAAATTTTGAATTCCAAATTAAGGATTAGACGGCTGTAACAGTTAATCTGGCTGGCTCTGTCATCAACCCCAATTCAGCTTTAACTTCACTCAGAGGGTGTTCCCAATACTCTTCAAAGCGAGCCCCCAAGAGAAAGTTTGCTTTCTTTCCCAGTTCTTGCCCTTTACAAACGTTGGCGAAAATCTCTTTTTGTTGCCAGGGAGCCAAAACTGGATACAGTACTTTTGCTATGGCTAGGCTAACTTTGAGAAGTGGGCTGTAGTTTTGCTCGGTAGCAAAGGCAAGAACGCCAATTTCTCCGGCATAGCTCGTGTCAAATCCAAGCAAAACATGCAGGATATCGTGGATGACAACATACCTCAAGGCAAAGACGTTACGTTTGGCAATGTCTTCGTGTTCAGGGCTGATGTTAAAAGGTTTGAGATGGTTTTCCTTCATATGATGAGCATATTCCCAGCCAAAGCTGCCTTTAGGGTATTGGCTTAATTTTTCTAAATCAATGGGAGGGTGATACCCAACAACCTGTTGCAGCTTGGATTCTAGTTCCGGAGGGACTCTTGAACCAAAAGCATCAGCTTTGAGAATGGCAAAGTCTCCCATATTTCCTGATTTGTAAGCCATTCTAGCTTGGTATAGTTGCTTGAATTTAATTAGCATTCTTCTGTTTTAATTCGGTTATTTAACGTGTAAAGTACTACAGTTAGATACTTTCAATTTACGGTTAACAACTACACTTTACTTCGCCAAGACAGGTCGTTGAATTGGATGATTTGTCTTCACTCTATCGGTTCACCCGTTAGCAGGAAGCAACAAGTTGCCTGGGTAGGCTTGGCGATAGCGAGATAGCAGGATGGATTTAAGATCAGATAGGGGATGATACTCCAGTGTATATCAAGAATTTATTTGACCTGTTGTCTGAATTATTCATTTACAAACTGAACCATTCACTTAGTTCATCAGCCAACCAGTCGAGTTCTAAGTCAGTCAGGCGACCTTTCCCAATTAGTTCATATTGCTGCTCTCCAACGCGAAGAATTAGCCGCTGGCTAATCCAGACATTTTCGTTGTTGGCGTTTGTTGTTAGATATTGCTGAGTAACTTCTACCTGACAGATATCCCGTCTGGGTAAGGAATGCGATCGCTGCCATTTCAAGCCAAACAGCTCCTTAAAGAAGTAAATTCGCTGTCGAGCAATCCGGAGCCTGATTCGCACAAATAAAGCATAAAAAATCCAGCCCAGAAATAGAGCCAATAAACCGCCAACAAAAGTCAAAAAACTAATGGAATTGGAGGAAAGCGTTAGCCAAAAGCCTTGCCCCCAAAACAACACCAAGGGAGTCGCCAACGAAAGCACAGCGAGATGACCAAAACCGAATCCCTTGGCTGGAAGTACAATTTCAAAAAAATCAGCCGTTTTGGTTAAAATAACATCGCTATCTGGCGGTTGCTTGACAATCGGAGCCACCCTTTTTTTCCGGATTCGAGGGTTTTGCAGAGCTTGCAGTGCCCTCCTAGCAGAGGTTAGGCGTCGATCCAAACTCGGCTCGGTCATCCACTCCAACCAATCCCTAAAAGTAGCATCAAGATTGGCTATTGATTGAAATTGAATTTGTCCATCTTTTTGCGGCAGTTCCGTAGGATGACGACCCGTGATTAGATAAATTAACGTTGCACCTAAACTGTAGAGGTCAGAAGCTGGGGTAGCACGTCCACCAAATTGTTCCGGTGGCATATACCCATAGGTACCCACCACCGTAATTGTTCCCCCTTCTTGGGCTGCAATGGTCTGAACTGAGCCGAAATCAACTAGATAGACGTGACCGACACTATTGCCAGAACGATTTGTTAATAAAATATTGCTGGGCTTGATATCTCGGTGAATGACAGGCGGCTCGTGTTCGTGGAGGTAAATGAGGATTTCTAACAGGGCTGTGGCTAGTTCTTTAACTTCGGCATCACTAAAGATACGCCCAGCTTTGAGATGTTGCTCTAGCGTTTTTCCTTCCACATAGCTCTGAACTAAAGCAAATCCCTTACTGTTGGGTGAATCTACCTCTAAATAGTCGAGATAGCGGGGAATTGCCGGATGAGAAAGGGTTTTTAAGGTTTCGGCTTCCCGCTCAAATAGCTTCAGGTGCTGCCATTCAAAGTCATTACCCA
>NZ_DATNPA010000454.1:0-5503 GCF_036703385.1 Allocoleopsis sp.
ATAACATCACCACCTTCACCTACTTTTGCTGGTTTATATATTCCTCCATAGTTGGAGAAGGAAGTAGTATTAATCTTTCCCTCGACCGTAATGTTGCCTGTGTTGAGGGTGTTTCCTGTAGCAGTGAGGTTAACTAAACCACCATTTCCAGTAGATGAATTACCATTTGAGGTAGATATTATCTCCCCTGCTACTGTTATATTGCCATTAATTGCTGTTAGCTTAATGTCGCCACCATTGCCAGATACAGCATCAATATTAGTATAGGAGCTGATTCCTCCTGTAGTGATGTTGCCGTTGGCAGCATGAAGCGTAATTGCACCGCCATTAGCATAACCCCAATTGCTAGACCCTAAACCTTTTGTGGTGATGTTACCGCGTGAATTAATAGTAATTGTTCCAGCATCTATATCAATATATGCTCGGATGGCGCTTGTATCAATAACTCGAGTTGAAATACTTCCAGCTAATCTATTAGGTCGATACTGATTTGTTAATAGTACCAATCCCTCTGGCTTAATTGGATTACTACTCCCTTCCTGAGATACGTTAATCTTCCCATTTACAATAATATTCGCACTCGTCACCCCACCAAAAGCAGGAGTCGGTGCAACTGTCCCAAAAATTCTATTTCCCGGTACTCCCTGGGGAAAAGTTGTCCAATCAATTCCCGCCCTTACATCTAACGTTGATTTAGCACTCCCATCAATGGTTAACGTTGTCCCATCTGCCAAGGGAACAGTTGCCAAACTAGCCAGAAACGGGTCAGAGTTATTCGGATTAATCGTATTCTCCCCTGAATCTATACCCGTAATCTCAACATTACCCAGCGTCACACTTCCCCCTGCCAAAATGTGTAAAGAAGCGCCCGTATAATCTTCTAAACTTACATCCCCATTGGTTAAAATAATCGGGTCATAAGGACTATCCAAACTCCCCAAATTTCCGTCCAATTTTTCAATCCGAAAACTTCCCCCACTCCAATAGTGAGCATCCCCTCTCACCGTGTTGGCACTTCGCAACACCATATCCCCACCCGAAAACAGCCCACTATTAGGATGATTCAAGGCAAAAATATCTACTCCTTGATTCCCCTGAAGTAGAAACTTTCCACCTGATGAGGCAATGAAAGGACTTGTGAAAGAGTCACGCATTTTCACAGTATCTTGGGCTTGTAAGGTCAAATCCCTTCCCGCAACAAGCTGTTCCTGTAAGTCCAGATTGCCCGCAGCCAGCGTTAAATCCTGCCCTACCGTTAAATTTCCCCGATTGATAATTGCTGCCCCAGGCTGATTCGTCCCATACTGCAACCCTGGAGTGACATTAACCGTCAGCAACGGCGGTGCTTGCGGATTAGTTGCACTAAACTCACTCCTATCAGGAAACTTAAAACTACTTGCCGTCGTTGCAAAAAACGAACCCCCAATCTCTAACCGAGCATTTTGACCAAAAATCACCCCATTGGGATTGAGGAAAAACAAACTCGCCGTCCCATTGGTGCGAAGTAACCCATCAATATTAGAAACCGAATTCCCCGTCACCCGACTGAAGATATTCTGAATCTGCAAGGCATTATTGAAAAACGCCTCACCCCCAGTAGGCACGGAAAACTCACTAAAGCTGTGGAACAGGTTAACCCCTGTCTGTGTTCCCCCGTCAATCGTACAAACAGTGCATCCTGGTGTGACTCTAGAATTAACCGGGAGCGTGTTATCTGGAAGGATTTGCGCTCTTGCAGGGCTGAGAGTGGCAAGACAGCCAACAACTATGCTGCTGGCTGCCCAAAAGCGGGGGAGGACTCGTGCCATTTAAATTTTTCTGGCCGTTGGGATAGATGTGATTGTATTGAATTATCTCTTGAGGAAGGTGTCAATTTTTATGACGTATATAAAAGACTGTTAATCTACAAAGGTCGGTATGTTGCAGTCCTGAATGATTTGTGAAGAAGGCGATATCCCCGACTTCTCCGAGGAAGCCAGGGATATGAACCGTTGAAATCTCACGACTAAAATAAAATGCTTACAAGCTTTCGATTAAAGTTGCGATCGCATCCGGATGCATCCCACTCAAGCGAGTTTTACCCGGCATTAAGACGACGTTCGGGGCTTGGGAACAGCGCTTGAGACAACCTGTTCGCTCAATTTTAACTTGGTCTTGCAAACCGCGATCGCTCCACCGCCCTAATATAGAGAGATTGCACGGAACTCCCAATTTTCTCAAGATTGTTAGTGGTTAGGCACTGATGAATATATAAAGCTGATAAAAATAAGGCAACTTAGAGAATTTCATTATGAAGAAAAGACAAATTTTGGCCTTCATCGGCGCAATAGTTGCTACCTGTCTCTTGGTAACCGGCTTACAGGTGTTTTCTCCAAATTCTGTAGGGGCGCAATCAGGTACCATTCTTGTATCCGCCGCTGCCAGTTTGAAAGAAGCTCTGGAAGAACTCAAGCCTCTTTACAAACAAACAAAGCCGAATGTAAACGTCATCTATAACTTCGGCTCATCTGGTGCGTTACAGCAACAAATTGAGAATGGCGCACCCGCTGATGTCTTTATCTCTGCCGCTAAAAAGCAAATGGATGCGTTGCAGTCCAAGGGGCTCATCCTCAACGACACTCGGCGCAATTTACTGACGAATAAACTCGTTTTGATTGTACCCAAAAATTATTCAGGCATTACGAGCTTTCGTCACTTAACCAACTCTAAAGTCAGGAAAATTGCGGTTGGAGAACCCAGGAGTGTTCCCGCAGGCCAATATGCCGAGGAAGTCTTCAGAAATCTAGGAATATCACAGCAAGTAAAATCAAAATTGGTATTAGGTAATAATGTCCGCCAAGTCCTTTCATTCGTCGAGAGTGGAAATGCCGATGCAGGTATTGTCTATGCTACAGATGCAAAAATATCATCACTGGTCAAACAGGTAGCAACCGCGCCAGCTAATTCCCATTCCCCAATTATTTATCCAGTCGCTGTACTTAAAAGCAGTAAAAATGCTGCTGCTGCCAGAGACTATGTTCAATTTTTATCGGCTAATAGAGCAGGAGCAGTATTCCAGAAATATGGATTTGGTAGGTCTTGATTACTAGTATTCAGCTGGTAGGAGTGTTGAGGCGATCGCTATTCAGGATTCTCAAGCGAACTCAGTAACTTCGCAAGAAAATCTGTCATATTTTATCTGTATTCTTCACGTCATTAGCCATGCGATTCGACCTATCTCCTCTCTGGATCTCCCTCAAGACAGCCTTGTTTGCAACGAGCCTTACCTTCTTTCTTGGCATTACAGCTGCCTATTGGATGCTGAACTACAAAGGAAGGTGGAAATCCCTGGTTGAAGGAATCTTTGTTTGTCCCCTGATTCTACCACCTACTGTAGTCGGCTTTTTATTACTACTTTTATTTGGCAAAAATGGGCCGCTTGGACAACTGTTATTTACGCTGAACTTTAGCATCGTTTTTACATGGTACGGTGCCGTGATTGCCGCTACAGTTGTTGCCTTCCCATTGATGTACAAAACAGCACTGGGAGCGTTTGAACAAATTGATGCAAATCTATTGAGAGTTGCTAGAACCCTTGGTGTTTCTGAGTGGACAATCTTTTGGCGTATTACTATCCCCCTAGCACTGCCAGGTATTTTAGCAGGAACTACTCTGGCTTTTGCCCGTGCTTTGGGTGAATTCGGCGCTACTCTGATGATCGCTGGCAACATTCCCGGACAAACCCAAACGATTCCAATGGCAATTTATTTTGCGGTTGAAGCCGGAGCGATGAATGAAGCTTGGGTGTGGGTAGTGTTCATTATGGGGATTTCTTTATCTGGCATGATCACTGTCAATTTTTGGCAAGAATCTAGAGGTAAGGTAAGGAGAGGAAGAGAGGGAAAAATCGGGAGATGGAGAGATAGAGAGAATCTATCAACCTCCAACCTTCAACCTTCAACCTTGTCTAAAACAGGACTGTTTGTAGATATCGAAAAGCAACTTTATGGCTTTTCATTAGACGTTTCTTTTAGTGCTAATGAACATGCCTTGGGCTTGCTAGGAGCTTCGGGTTCTGGCAAAAGTATGACCCTACGCTGCATTGCTGGAATTGATACACCCATGAAAGGTCGCATCGTTTTAAATGGGCGGGTGCTATTCGACTCAGAACAAGGAATTAATATTCCATCTCGCGATCGCAGAATTGGTTTTTTGTTTCAGAACTACGCCCTGTTCCCTCACCTAACGGTAGCTCAAAATATTGCGTTCAGCTTACCTAAGGGAACATCGCGTTTAACCGTCAAGCAGCAGGTTGAATGCCAACTCGCCGCAATGCAGTTAGAGGGATTAGCCAACCGATATCCTCATGAACTCTCTGGCGGACAGCAGCAACGAGTGGCGTTAGGGAGAGCGTTAGCGAGTCAACCGGAAGCGCTACTGTTGGATGAACCGTTTTCCGCCCTGGATACCCACTTACGCGCTCAGTTGGAAAAGCAGCTAATTTCAACGCTAGCCACTTATCAAGGCGTTACCCTATTTGTTACGCACAACCTGGAAGAAGCTTATCGAGTGTGTCGAGACTTGTTGGTACTCGAACGAGGTCATGCGATCGCATCTGGCTCTAAATATGACATTTTCGAGCGACCTGGAACGTTTAGCGTTGCTCAATTAACCGGGTGTAAGAACTTCTCTCGTGCTGTTGTCACTGCCTCCCAACAGGTAGATGCGATCGATTGGGGTTGCACCCTACAGGTGATCGAACCCATCCCAAACCCACTCTCTTCGGTAGGCATTCGCGCCCACCAAATCGCCTTCACCAACAAACCCAACCAGGAGAACACGTTCCCTTGCTGGCTGGTTCAGGCGATCGAAACACCGCATCGGATGACACTGTACCTCAAACTGAATTCCTCCCCCAGTCACCCCCAAGATTACCACCTGCAAGCGGAAGTCTTTAAAGAAAAATGGGAAAGCTTCAAAGACCAACCCTACCCGTGGCATATTCGTTTAGACCCACTGCGCCTGATTTTGATGAAGGAGTGACTCCACTGCCGTTAAAATAACTATTCAACCTTGTGTTGGAAAAGCAATATACATGGCGTAGGTTGTGAGTATCAGGGCAAAAGACTAAACTGTGGGGTTTGGAAAGCTGTAACTCGTAAACTCAACACTCTGAACAAAAATATATTTATAAACCGAACCAAAATAGAGAATGAATCTAGATGATAGGCTGAAATATAAGCAGCAAAAAATTGAAGCTTTAGAATATAAAATTGCGCGTCTAACTGAGGCTTTAGAATTCAAAAATCAAGCCCTGGAAGAGTGGGAAGAATGGGAGGAATTAGTCAGACAGCTATGGGGGGGAATTGAATATTGTGTTACCTCTTGCCGAGGTTGTAAGCATCTGGATGCATCGAGCCATGAAGAGAAATATTTTATTTGTGCGATACATCCTTATGGACAAAGAGATTGTGAAGATTGGGAATCAAGAGAAAAGTAATTTATTTACTTTTATAAACTTTCC
>NZ_DATNPA010000455.1:0-4008 GCF_036703385.1 Allocoleopsis sp.
ACCTGAAAACCAAACAATTCAGCCGTCATAGCCGCTTCTTCTGCTACCGACAAGTCAGATGTACCAGCCGCAATTAGAGTAATGGTTCCGGGATATTTGGGTTTAATTTCCTCAGACGTAATGGCACAGATGCGGGAAGTCGGGTAGTACTGAACGTCGGGGACTTTTTCCTTGAGTTGGGCAAAGACATCGGGTTCAATCCTCGTCGCCATGACTACAGGATTATGAACTCGCATCACTTGCATAATCTGAACGATTTGGTCAGGTGTCTTTCCTAATCCCCAAATCACCTCTGGAAACCCCGTTCTCAAGCTGCGGTGATGGTCGATTTTGGCAAAATCACCGACTGGCTCAAAGGCAAGATTCTTCAGTTTATCGAGGGCAGCACTTGGACTGACGTTACCAGCAGCAACGTCTTCTAGTAAGGAATGTAGGGCTTCAGGTTGGGTCATTAATCCAAAAATTCTCTATGCGATCGCTTAAATTTGATGAGTGTTCCGACAACGCCTAGTTATGGAACAGCACAAACTCTTAATTATCCTGTATTAACTAGCTTACGAGGTCGATTAGGAGTTCAGCCAACCCAAAAAGCTCTGGCTTGCCCTAAAATACTCTGCCACCCCAGCGTCACCCAAAGCCTGTTGAACTTCTATCGTGCCAAATTCTTTGACATTGCCACTGAGAAACACCTTCACCTCGGTAGGATGCAAGCGTGCATCATCAAGGATGCTGTAGAGAATCAAATTATCTGTAGGCTCTTTTTCGATGAAATCTGTAGTCAAGCTAGCCTGAAGCATATTAGCAGTTAAGGGAATTATCTCAGCGTTGGCAGCAAGGCGATCGAGAGCTTGGAATAGACGTTCTTTGACATCGTTAAGCAGTCCCCGATTTTCAATTACTGACTGAGCTAAATGGGAAAGGAGAGATTGAGCATAAGGTGAAGTAACATCTCGCCGCAATTGGCTCAGTTGCAGATTCAGATCGTTCTCAAATCGGTTGCGGCGCTTCAGTTCATCTTCTAGCGCTGAGAGGGCTTCCATACAGCAAATACTAGGTATTGCAATCTGGACTGATGAGGGTGGTGTTGAGAGCAAGTTATAGGCTTGAGAGTCGCGTCCTGTAGCAATGCTCATCAAGAAGTTAGTTTCAATATACAGTCTCACCACTCAGCACTGTCCCAGAATAAGTAGTTCCATCTTCCAGCTGCTGCAACAAACCAATTGCGGATAACTGCTCCGATGCTGGGGGTTCTTTAGACTTCCAGTGATAGGCTAAATCTCGCAACCATGCTTCAACTAACCTCTCCAGGTAGTGATAAAAGATTCGGATTTTTCCGTACTTAGGTTCGTAATGACTCAGCACATCGGCAGTTTTAATCTGGCTAATCGGTTCAGACCAATTGGAAACGTCACATCTAAAAATCTGAATATCTTCAAGGTCAACCAACATAGCGAAGGGAATCTGTGCGTTCGTCGCTTGTAGATAGGATTTAACTTTCTCAATAAACCAATCTTTGTGTTGCCGATTCTTGAGGTGTCTCGCTTTAACCTCAACTAATAGAATAGTTTTCCCATTCCTGTCTTGGGCGATGATATCAAATGGAATATCACCGTTGAGTTTTTGGAGTTCCATAATCATTCCCCTTGTCCGCCCGTCTTCCCACTAGCCTAAACCAGCTTTCTTACATACAAGGGCAGCGTATCTCACAGCCTTACTGCTTCAGGGCTTAGTTGGCAGCAGAGGTGAAGGATTTCTCACCCCTCCAGGAGTAGTCGGTAGGACTGTCGAAGGATTGCTCGCTCCTCCAGGAGTAGTCGGCAGCAGAGGTGAAGGCGTTGGACGAACTGACTCTGGCATACAAGTTCCCGGTAGAGGTGATTGAGTTCTCACCTCAACGTCTTTATACCCTGCTGTATTCAGCAATTTTTCGACCACTAGTTCTGCTCGGTCGTTCGCTTGCGTCAGGATGCCCTCGTTACAAGCGGTTGCTACGATTTTTTTCAAGGTTTCTTGTTGAGCTAACGTTTGTAATTGCGGTCCGACATCCGGCCCTAAACCCAAGAATCCCCGGTCGTAGTCGTAGACTTGCGATCGATTGACGTCAATCTTGCTATCTAGGATACGCGGTGGTGGTAGCTGAAGCTGGATTGTATTGTTGACAACCTGCACGTCGTTAGGTTGTAAATCCTTTAAGTCAACTCCAGCCCTCACCTGTCCGTGGGCAATGTAGAGCAGAGTGGTTGCACCAAGGGTGTACCCACCCAACCGTCTCTCCTGACGAGTCGGAACGACAGATTCCATGGTAAAGATAGCCGTCGTTAGTTCGCTGGCTTCATGAACTTGACGAATAATAATGGAGCGGACATCAACCTGCGGTTTAGATGAGGTGTTGAACAAAGCATTGAGTTTTTCAAACAAGCGAGAGCCTTGTTGCAATGCGCCAATCCCCAACACTGCCGCTATCACCACAACGCCGCCTGCGGTCATTAGCGTCAAATTTCTGAACAGTCCAGAAGTTAAGCTGATGAGTTGAAGCTTCTGAAACCGATCGCGCATGTTGTTGCTCCTCTAGTACGGCTGTATTTGGATCGATAGGGGTTGAGAGTGGATACGGCTTTACCCACTGCGAATAACTCTACTAGGACTGGCGCACTTTTGACACAGTTTCTGATAATGCACTACGCCGTATGGTGCAAACAGCATCTTATCTTAATAGATTTCCTGCTTCAGGAGTTTGCTTTGGGGAACATTTGAGCGTGAGTCTGGTCTAAGCGAGCGATCGCATTAAAGGTTTTTGCTGACTAACGAGTGTTGCTCTTCATCATAAGTCTTCCTCAACCCAATGGGCGGATTGCTCCCATTAGCTATTACAACAGAATGCCGATAATTATGTCCGGACAGCGTCTTGAAGGTTTGGAACTATCTCTCTAGCTATCCCCTAAGTTAGAGCTGTCAAACACAGCGCAACTGACCTGGGAGAGATAAATCTTGGGGAGAGAATATGCTAAAAGTCTGTCTAAAAAATCAAATAATATCTGAGTTACGTCAATGAGTTCAAAGTTAGTTAAGCAAGCTAGACGGTTATTGCTCAGCACTCTCATCATGAGTGCTGGACTTTGGACATTACCCGTAAATGCCCAAGTCTCGGATGCTCAAGTGGGAGCCTTAGTAGAAGCCCTACGACAGGCAGCACCGCAAACGGGTACAGTAGATGACGGACTCTACAGTGAATGGCAAATTAAACCAGAAAACATTCCCCGTTGGTCTAAGCAATGTATTGGTAGGGAACTGACAACAACACAATTTGAGTCTAGCCCTGTAACTGCTCGTGCAATTTTAGTCTGCGTCATGCGCGACGTGCTGCGCGAACAGTACAGTGCCAGTGGCAATAACGAATTTGTTGCCGTGCAACGTGCTGCTTCCTGGTGGATGTCTGGCGATCCCAATCAATACAACAATGCTCCCACCAATTCTTACGTTCAGACGGTTTTGAGCTCCTATCAGCAGCAACGTAGTAATCCTCAAGCTCAGCAATCCACGACTCCCGCAAAACCAACCGCTACTCAGCCTCAACCCACTTCTGTACCTTCCAGTCAAACTACAGCATCCTCGTCTTCTTCTACTCAGATTTCCGATGCTCAAGTGGGAGCGTTGGTGGAAGCGCTACGAAAAGCGGCACCGCAAACGAGTACGGTGGATGATGGACTCTACAGTGAATGGCAAGTCAAAGCGGACAATATTCCTCGTTGGTCTCAACAATGTGCGGGAAAAGAACTGACGCCAGCGCAATTTGAGTCTATTCCCGTCACTGCCCGTGCAATCTTAGTCTGCGTAATGCGCGATGTGCTGCGCGAACAATACAGCGCAAGTGGGAACAAAGAGTCTGTAGCCGTGAAACGTGCAGCGTCTTGGTGGATGACGGGTGACGCTAATCAATATAACAGTGACGCGATCGCTTCCTACACCCAGAAGGTTTTAGACTTCTACCTTCAGTCCCGCCTGAAATTT
>NZ_DATNPA010000456.1:0-6297 GCF_036703385.1 Allocoleopsis sp.
GGGGAATGCCGGATTTAATCTTCGGCCTTGTGCTGATAGCTTATGCAGGTAGCCGTCTTGATTTAGCGATCGCTAACTACCTCTTCAGTGTTATTCCCTTGATGTGTGGCATCATCAGCCTCTATAGCCTATGGTTTATGCTGGGAGCCACGAGCATTTGGTTTGTCAAAATTTATAACGTCACTGAAGTACTCCGAGGTCTGCTAGAAGCCGGTCGTTACCCGATGGTTGCCTATCCTGCTACTTATCGCTTCTTCTTTACTTTCGTGGTTCCGGTGGCGTTTCTGACTACTGTACCAGCGGAAGCGATGCTGGGTCGGAGTCAAGTGGTTTGGGTGGTTGGTGCTGGTGCCTTGGCGCTGGGATTGCTGTTAGCTTCGGGTATCTTTTGGCGGTTTGCCCTGCGTTTTTATACCAGTGCTTCTAGTTAAACTGGCTTAGAGTTAAGCCGAGGTTAGGTTTATCGAACTCCTCTAGGCACCATTCTCAAATTTGCTGCAATTTCCGCCTTTGTTTAACGCAGAGGACGCAGAGATTTACGCAGAGAAACGCAAAGGTTTTTGGTGCAAAATCTGAGCCGAACCCCTCTAGGCGCAGAACACACAGAAAATGGAAGGGAGAGACGCATTGAAGTTAGGTAATTATGGAAACAAAACAACTTGGTAACACGGGCGTTAGCATCAGCACGATCGGTCTGGGTGGTATGCCCCTATCTTTGAGCAGTAGACCGCCAGAGTCACAAGGGATTGAAGTGATTCATCGGGCACTGGAGCTGGGTGTTACACTGATCGATACGGCTGACTCTTATTGCCGGGATGAGTCTGACAAGCACCACAATGAGCGACTCATCTACAAAGCTCTCCAAAGTTATGGGGGTGATATCAGTCAAGTTGTTGTGGCAACCAAGGGTGGCTTGATGCGACCCAATGGTAATTGGACGCGCAACGGCAACCCTGATCGCTTGCGGGAAACCATCCGGGTTAGCTTTGAAGCACTGGGTGGGTCAAAACCCATTGATGTTTGGCAATATCATGCCCCTGACCCAGACTACACGATTGAGGAAGCCCTGAAACCGGCACAGGAGGCCGTCGAGGAGGGTCTAATGCGGTTTGTTGGCGTCTCCAACTTTTCCGTTGAGCAAATTAAACGAGCTCGTGATGTAGTGGATGTAGTTTCTGTGCAAAATCAGTACAACCCCTGGTACCGACAACCGGAGACAGATGGCGTCCTGGAATACTGCGAAACTGAAGGGTTGACATTTTTCCCCTGGAGTCCATTGGGTGGGAGTCGTAGGGTAAGTAGTTTAGGAGAGATTTCTGCGATCGCTCAATTAGCTCAGGAAAAAGGAGCCTCTGTTTATCAGATTGTCCTAGCATGGCTGCGCTCTAAGTCACCTTGCATTGTCCCCATTCCTGGAGCCAGTAAGACATCAAGCATAGAAGATTCGGTTGGTGCGGTTGAAGTTAAGTTGTCTGAGGCAGAACTCAAACAAATCGACCAAGGTGCTTAAAAAAAAAGTATATAAGGATGAAGTAGGCTAGCGTTTGCGTCTACTTTATCCTTCCTGCTTCATCCTGATTGGTACTCAACTGAATTGCGAGAGTCCCCAGGTTCAATAAAGTAAGCGGTGGTAGTTGACCAAAAGACTGATTCCGCCTTGCTAGGCTAGTGATGGAAAACCACAATGGCAATAGAACAGGCATTGCAGGATTTTGCAATCGCATGGCGCGTGGTAACTCATCTAGCCTGGGGCAGCGCACGAGAGAAATTATATGTTGGCACTGTTAGCGGACTGGCTTTTAGAACCGTTTATTCCTCATGGACATTGCTACCTCTGGAAGCCAGGGCTGGTAGGGCTCCATCTCGTCTCCGATGCTTTAATCGCCTTGGCCTACTATTCCATTCCTCTGAGCTTAGTCTATTTTGTCCGCAACCGACGAGACCTTCCTTTCGACTGGATCTTCCTGTTATTTGGAGCTTTCATCGTTGCTTGTGGCACAACCCACATTATGGAAGTGTGGACACTGTGGCACCCCCACTATTGGTTGAGTGGATTCATCAAAGCGATTACGGCTGGTGTCTCTGTGTGTACGGCGGTGCTACTGGTGCCGTTAATTCCTAAAGCCTTGGCGTTGCCCAGCCCTGCCGAATTGGAAGTTGCCAATCGTCAGTTAGAGAGGGAAATTCGAGAACATGCCGCAACAGCCGCCCAGTTGCAACGTGCCCTTCAACAACTCACCTTCCATGTAGAAAACACGCCCTTAGCCGTTATCGAATTGAACAGCGAGTTTCGAGTGCAGCGTTGGTCGAAACAGGCTGAAAAACTCTTCGGCTGGCAGGCAGAGGAGGTATTCAACCAGCGTCTAGACGAGGGACGATTTGTCTTTGAAGCAGACTTTCCTTTGGTTCAACAAGACATGAGCCGCTTACTTGACGGCAGTGAACCCCATATTTTTGGCACAAATCGTAATTATACCAAAGATGGGTCAGTTATTTACTGCGAGTGGTACAATTCTGCGCTTTGGAACCAGTCGGATGAACTTGTATCTATCCTGTCACTGGCTCTAGATGTCACGGAACGTACCCATGCGGAGCAAGCTCTCAAAGAAAGTGAAGCCCGCTATCGTACCTTGGTCGAAACCTCGCCCGATGCGATTTCGGTCAGCGAGTTGAACGGTAAACTGCTTTTTTGCAACCGCCAAGTTACCCTATTACACGGGTATGAGAGTGAGACAGAACTGCTAGGACGATTTGCCTGTGAATTAATTGCGCCCGAATGCAGAAACATTGCAGAGGCCAGTCTTCAAAACGTTCTCAGCCAAGGCAGTATTCGAGATGTTGAGTACACCATGCTCAGGAAAGATGGCAGCCGTTTTCCTGGCGAAGTGAGCGCATCTTTAATTCGAGATGTACAAGGCAATCCTCAAGCCATTATCGGTCTTGTACGAGACATCACCGATCGCAAATCAGCAGAAGATGCCCTGAAAAAAGCCAAAGAACATTTAGAGGTGCAAGTCGAAGAGCGAACAGCACAGTTGAAGCTAGTCAATGACCATCTTTTGCTGGAAATTCAGGAGCGTGCTGTAGCAGAAGAAGCACTGCGTAAGAGTGAGGCAAGACTGAATCAAGCGCTTTGTGCAGCTCAGATGGGCGCATGGGACTGGGATATGATGAGCGATCGCATGACGTGGTCTGAAGGCACAGAAGCTCTGTTTGGGCTCAGACCTGGAGACTTGGCTGGTAGCTACGATGCTTGTATGGATTATCTGCATCCCGATGATCGCCCAAGGGTGATTCAATCCCTCAGGCGTACAGTCGAGACAGGAACAGATTATGAGGTGGAATCTCGCATTATCTGCACCAATGGAACAATTCGTTGGGTCGCAAGCAAAGGAGCGTTAATCCGCAATCCCAACGGTATAGTGGTGCGCATGACGGGCACCCTGATGGATATTACCAAGCGCAAGCAGATTGAACTGGCATTAGAACGAGAGCGCCAACAACTGCGACAAATCATCGCCTGTGCGCCCATTGCAATGGCGATGTTTGATACTCAAATGCGTTATCAAGCTTACTCTCAAACCTGGATAACGGTTCAAGGATTGGAGGGGCAATCCATTCTAGGTCGTAGTCACTATGAAATCTTTCCAGACCTTCCAGAGCGCTGGAAAGCTGAACACCAACGTGCTTTGCAAGGAGAGGTCATCTCTGTGAGCGAAGATATCTGGGAGCGACAAGATGGGACAACAGTGTATCTGCGTTGGGCGATTCATCCCTGGTACACCCCGGATGGTGAAATTGGCGGCATTGTGATTGCCACTGACCGGATTAACGAGTTAGTAGAGGCACGAGAAGCCGCTCTAGAAGCGGCGCGGCTTAAGTCCCAGTTCCTCGCTAACATGAGTCACGAAATTCGCACCCCGATGAATGGTGTTTTGGGGATGGCTGGATTATTGTTACAAACGTCACTCACACCTCAACAACTGGAATATGCTAGTACCATCCGTAGCAGCGCCGAACATCTGCTGACGGTGATTAACGATATTCTCGACTTTTCCAAGCTGGAAGCAGGTGAAATGCAGTTGGAAAGCATCGACTTTGACTTAGATAGTTGCATTGAGTCAGTGGCAGATGTTTTAGCCGCACAAGCTCAAGACAAAGGGTTAGAGTTAGCCATTTGGGTGGAGAGCGATGTTCCCAAACAGTTACGGGGAGACCCAAATCGCCTGCGTCAGATTCTCCTCAATTTGGTGGGGAATGCTGTTAAGTTTACCGAGGCAGGCCAAGTTGTGGTGAAGGCAACCCTTGAGTTAGAGGGGTTGAAGGTTGAAGGGTTGAAGGTTGAAAGTTCACGAGACAATCTTCAACCTGTTAACGTGCCATCTTCAACCCTGGAGCAACTTGCTAAGGTGCAACCTTCCAACTGCGTAAGGATTCGCTTTGAAGTCAGCGATACAGGCATTGGCATCAGTGACGAGGACAAAGAAAAACTATTCCAATCTTTTTCCCAAGTGGATGCTTCCATGACACGGCAATATGGTGGGACAGGATTGGGATTAGTCATTTGCAAGCAATTAGTGGAGTTGATGGGAGGTGAAATTGGCGTTGAGAGTGTGCTAGGTGAGGGGTCTAGATTCTGGTTTACGGCGTCGTTTGATACTTTGGCGGTGGAAGAGGTAGTGGCTTGTCCCCTAGTCTTTCGCAACCTCAAATTATTAGTGGTTTGCGATCGCGAAACGACTCGTCAAGCCGTGTGCGCTGCGCTTCACCGCAGTGCGATTCCCAGTGGCTCTACTGTACCAACTCGGTTGCTCACCGATACTTGGGAGATGCAACTGGATGAAGCCGTAGACACACAGACAACACTCAATGCCTTGCGCTCAAGTGTGGCTCAAGGAAATCCCTATGATGTGGCTCTTCTGGACTTACAACTGCCAAAGCCTCAAGGGGAGCTACTTGTACCCATGATTCGCTCTGATCCAACCCTGGCTCACACGAAGCTGATTGTGATGACAACCAGCGATCGCCTTGATACCGTGCAAGAATTGGAGGCGATGGATATTTCTGGCTACCTGATTAAGCCGATCAGAGCGTCGCGGTTGTTTAATTGTTTAGTCAGTGCCTTGGCTCCTAGAGAAAAGGATATCGATGAGCGGGTGTCCGGTAGAGAACAAGAGGCGACGCCTGAAAACCCAAAACCTCCTCAATCTTCTCTGAAAATTCTGCTGGTAGAAGACCATGAGGTGAATCAAATGGTGACGTTGAACCAGCTTGCGATGCTTGGGTTTGAAGCCGATTGTGTAGGGAATGGCGAGGAAGCGATCGCACAATTAGAACAACAGAATTATGACCTTGTGTTGATGGATTGTCAGATGCCAGTCCTGGATGGTTATGAAACGACAAAAGAGATACGGCGTCGCGAAGGTTCAGATCGCCATACAACTATAATTGCCCTAACAGCTCATGCCTTATCAAATGACCGCGAGAAGTGTTTGGCGGCAGGAATGGATGACTATCTCAGTAAACCGATCGCGCAAGAAGCCTTAGGGGCGATGATCGAGCACTGGACAAAACGGACTATAAAGCCCACAGTTGCAGATACAAATTCCGCCATTAAACACAGTCTTCAACTCTCAAATCTGAGTCTAGAGGAAACACCCCTGGATTTAGAACGCCTCAAGGCTATTTCTCGTGGCAAAGTGACATTTCAACAGCAACTTGTACAAGCTTTCATTAAGAATGCTCAACCGGGATTAGAACAAATACGCCATGCTCTCCAAGTGAATGATTTTGACATAATTGTGCAACAAGCTCACCGAATTAAGGGGGCAAGCGCTAATGTTGGTGTGCGTTTGATGCCAGAGGTGGCGGCTCAATTGGAGCAGCAGGCGCGAGATAAAAAGCTGGAAGGAGCGATGGAGAAACTTGAAGCTTTGGAAAAGCAGCTAGAGCAAGTCAAGGCTTTTTTGGAAAACTGGTGTATCCAGTAATCGGCTGGTGTGTGCCTGCCCTTGGCTGTGGCACTATCTTAAGACTAGCCCTAATGTTAGTGAGCGTGATCGCACACTCTGCGACAACATTCGCCCTCAAAAGTGAAGGCGCGCTCACGCCAGCTCATTTGTCGCAAGAAATGCGATCAGCACATCTTCAGAACTACTAGAGCGCCAGTCCAGTAGAAGTATTTGACAAAAGCGGCAGAGTATGGAGTATGTAGGGGCGAAGCATTCGGACGGAAAATTTTAGGCGTTCGCGATAATTCATCACCCGAATGCTTCGCCCTAAACGAGAGGTGTATAG
>NZ_DATNPA010000457.1:0-14786 GCF_036703385.1 Allocoleopsis sp.
CGCTATCAGATTGAAGGGGGTAACGACCAAATTCCCCGCCGACTGGCGGAGATATTGGCTGGTTCGATAGAAACTGGGACAGCTTTAGAATCTATAAGCCAACTATCGGATGGTCGCTACCAAGCGAGTTTGCGCTCTGGAGGTCGTTCTTCTGAACGCAAGTACGAGCGGATTTTGTTGGCATTGCCGTTTAGCGTACTGCGTACCATCGAGCTGAGGGTCGATTTACCGCCAGCGAAAACGTTAGCTATCAATACGTTTGGCTATGGTAGTAACTCCAAATTAATCACTGCTTATCAGAGCCGACTGTGGCGCGATCGCTATAACTCCAACGGCTCAGTCTCTACGGACTTAAGTTTTCAAAGTACCTGGGAAGCAACTCCCTTCGCTCCTGGTCCGGAAGGTTTAATCACAAACTATACTGGCGGTCGCCAAGGTTTAGCCCTTGGAACTGCAACGCCGGAAGTTCAAGCCCAACGATTTGTACCGCAATTAGAGCAGGTTTTCCCTGGTGTTAGTGCCCAAAGACTCCCAGGTGCCGTCCGTGCCTACTGGGTAGGCGAACAATATTCTCGCGGGGCATATTCCACTTATTTAGTGGGGCAATATACTCAGATGTACGGCGCACAAGGAGAGTGCGTAGGCAATCTCTTTTTTGCTGGCGAACACTGCTCCTTAGAATCTTGGGGTTTTATGGAAGGAGGCTGCGAGACGGGTGAAGTGGCTGCTTCAGAAATTCTGGAAGATTTAGGGGTGCAATCTGACACGACGCAACAACGTACTCAACTGCCGAACACGCGCCGGAGGCGTTTTCGCCCGTTTGCTCGACCTCGACAGCGCCGCTCTTAAAAATGCCAAGAATCGGCGGCATTGGACTTTGGACAAATGAAGACGTAAAACAGTCTAAAGTCACTTACATACCCAGTCAGGATAATTTTTGATTCCTGGTGCATTCCCCTATCTGCCCAAAGAGTTTTACCAACGCAAAAAGGAGCAGAAGTCGGCTGAGCACAGTTAGCCAATGCTCTTTCTAATCTTCAACTCCCTCAAGATTCTTTATCTGTCTTAGTTGCCGATAGTGACTACAGTACCCCGGCATTCCTTAACGACAATCTTGAACAAGATAATATTGTTATTGTCACTCGAGTTCGCAGTAATCGTGTTTTTTATCTTCAGTCCAACCCTTGTGAAATCAAGACTTGCAGACGAGGGCATCCTCGTTGGTACGGCAACAAATTTGACTTGAAGGATGAAACGACTTGGACTTCTCCTAATGAGCTTGTACAGACTCAGTTGACTACGCGCTCCGGTCGAGAATTAACGGTCACTCTTCGTTGCTGGCGACAGATTTTGATGCGGGGAACTTCCTCTCATTCCATGTATCGACATCCTTTTACTTTACTGCAAATTCGAGTGACTGATGTAGATGGTCAACAAGTTTGGACTCCCATGTGGCTCATAGCTATTGGTAGTCGTCGTCTTTGTCCAAAGTCCAATAATGTTACTTAAAGGAAAGATTAATTGGTAAAAACGCTTCGAGAGCAGGTGTCAGGCTTGGAATCTGCTGTGTTATCTCTGGCTAGTCCACCAAATACAACAGAGGATAGTCCAGGCGATTTAAGTTCAGGTGAATGACAATCGCAACTTTGATTCAGATTCATCAAGTTCAGTAGATGGAAGCGATCGCGTAGATACTTGCTGATAAAACATTACCCGCCGTATTGACAATTGACAAGACATTCAAGGGACTAATGAGTCGCTAAATTGACAACTCCTTTGATAGGAATGAATGCAAGGGATTCCAAGCTACTTCAACGGGGATTACCACGTACACCTTAAAGTATCTTCATACATGAAAGTTCTACCTTAAGGCATAGCTTTTCCCTCTTCTAACAGTTTTAGAACACCACCGTCTCAGGATTGCAACTTAAGTTGAAATAAATCTGAACTTAAGTACAGTTGAATTTGAGTACTTCAGATCGCTCATCGGCGATCTTTTTGTCACTTAAAATATGGACTCAGAATTGATGACAGCTTGAAGCTGACTCCATATATTAGGTTATATGGAAGGAAGAGCAGCAAATAAGTCTGCTCCACATAATCAGATTTTTGTCAATGCGTAAGTCCTATCTATATAAATAATGCTAAGGAGCCATTATGACCAAGTTAGCGGTTCACAATGCAACAAATCAGGCGGTCAAGGTTTACCTGACATTCGGTGCATCAGGACCAGTCTGCCCAAATCCGGTCGGCGTGGGTGATTTTCCGATTCTGTCACATGTTCCGAATTCTCCGCGACAAGGGACGTTCACCTTGGAGGCTGGTGCAACACACAAGTTCGACCCAAATGGGAAATGTTTTACTGGCAACGTCGGATTTTTCATCTTGCCGCAATGTCCGGTCGCAGGAGCCGACTTCCATCATGGCAAGGAAGGTACAAATATTGGCGAGTTTACTCTGAACGTCAGTCAAGGCGACGAAGCCTTCGATATCAGCTGCGTAAACGGAGTCAACTGCTGGATGAAGATGAGCGTAACCGGGTCTGGTTGGTCTGACGGGGTGAACAATACCTCCATCGACTCGATTGAGAATAAGGCACTGCGGAAAAATCAGGGAAATCCAGGCGTCTACCCGGTCAACTGCACTGACTGTATACAACTGGTTGGTAATCCGCCATGTCCCAGTCTGCCAGTAGGACCACCGCAGACCAAGCGTATCTGCAATATCCAACGCCCCGTGCGACCCAACTCGGATGATACTCTCACCATTACGCTCAAAGAAGGCAACCCACCTTCGTAAAATAACCTGAATACAACAAAGTTTCCAAGCATTGAACCACCCACTTGTAGGTGCGTTTTATCAAGTGGGTTCAATTAAGCACTTAGTAGCCGCATATATTCCCGGTTTAAGTCTATGCAGGCGGGTTTACGAATATCGTGGATCTTGCTTTTGACAAATCCGGCGGTTTGTATGTCCTGGAATATGATGCGGATGGAATCTCGAATGGAAGTGACGCAGGTGAGCTGATCTATGTGTCTCCCGATGGTAAAACTCGCACCACGCTCGCAGATGATGAACTAACGAATCCGACGGGTTTAGAAATCGGTGCTGACGGCGATATTTACATCTCTAATAAAGGCTTTGTTGCAGGACTTGGAGAGGTACTGCGGTTGAGTTTAGAGCAACAGACGAGCTTCGATCCCGACCCGATTTATCACCAGGTGAAGCACTACACAACCACAATTGCCGCTGATGGCGCTCCAGCCGATGTGTATTATCCAGTGCTGCCAAATTCAACGCCGGATCAACTGCCGATCGCGCTGATGCTGCAAGGTGCTCTGGTCGATAAAGCAGACTATTCTAACTATGCCGAAACAGTTGCCAGCTATGGATTTATCGCATCTTCTCCACGATCAAGGCGCATTTAATTATGTCTACGGCACTGGCGACAATCTCGATCCAAATGTGAGTGTGATTAGTCAAACTCCAGTGTATTGATTCATTCATAGCCAAAGTACAGGAAGCTGAGGAATGTGGAAATCATTATGATATAGACATTCCCCTCTGAAGTTTATGGATCTGATTGTGTTGGTGTTGACGAGTGAACGAGAACGGACTGAGGCAGAATATTGATCGTTGCTGCGATCAAGTGAATTTGAACTGACGCAAGTGATTTTGATTCCCTCTGTGATCAGCATCATTGAAGCGGTGAAGCTCTAAGTTGAATGGCACTAAGTTAAGACATTTTGAGCCTAGAAATAAATTTCTGGCTTAAAGCTTAAACCCGTTCAAACGGGTTAAAATTTTTGTCTTAATTACTGAATCTTGCCTAGACTAGATTGCAATCAAAGGTCGGGGTTATGCCAGATACGACAGATGAAGGGAAAATTCACTTTCTCTCACCACAGTTACTGAAGAAATTAGATTACCAAACCCCTATAAGTAAGTTTTTCGCTTCGGCGACCTATATGAGTCGCCGAACTGAGCCGGAAAGTCTTGATTTTAGCTTCGGTGATCCCTATGAAATGCCACCTCCAGGGTTTGTAGAAGCCCTGCAACGTTGGAGTGTACCGCAAAACTCCAGTTGGTATGGCTACAAGGGAAATATTCCCGAAACACAGGTTGCTGTATCCGCAGCTCTTCAGGATAAACGAGGACTTTCTATATTACCTGAAGATATTTTTATGACTAATGGTACTTTAGTCGGGTTGGCAATTTGTCTGCAAATACTAGCTGGGGAGGGAGATGAGGTAATAATTCTGACTCCACCCTGGTTTGGTTATAGGAATATGGTGCATTTTACTGGTGCGGTTCCGGTGGGTGTGCCTGTAGATCCGAACACCTTCGATATGAATTTGGAGGGGATCGCTGAAGCAATTACCAAACGAACTCGGGCAATAATTGTCAATTCACCCCATAACCCTACAGGTAAGATTTTTTCAGCTAGTACCCTAGAGCGTTTGGCAAATATACTCACTGAGGCTTCTAAACTTTACGACAAGCCGATTTACATGATTTCTGATGAGACTTTCAGCCGCATTGTTTTTGATAACCAATCTTGTCCTAGCCCTACCCAATTTTACCCATTTTCTTTCCTTGTATATGGTTACAGCAAAACCTTAAAGGCTCCCGGTCAACGTATCGGATATATCGCTCTACCCACCACTATGCCCAACCGGGAAGAAATAAGGCGAGTAATCGCCTTGTTACAAGGAACTCCTTTTGGTTGGTGTTTTCCTAGCGTACTAATGCAGTATGCCCTAACGGACTTGGAAAAAATTAACATAAATATCGAGCATTTACAAAAAAAGCGAGATTGGATGGCTTCGTCGCTGCGACGCATGGATTATCAACTGCATATCCCCGATGGAACATTCTTTTTGTTGGTGCGATCTCCTTGGGAAGATGACTGTGCTTTTGCGGAACTCCTGGCAAGTCACGATGTGTTTGTTTTACCAGGGACACCCCTGGAAATACCAGCTTACTTCCGGATTTCTCTTACTGTTAGCGAAGAAATGATTTCTCGTGCCTTACCCAAATTTCAAGCAGCGATAAAATACGCTGTTGCTAATGTTACTTAAAGGAAAGATTAATTGGTAAAAACGCTTCGAGAGCAGGTGTCAGGCTTGGAATCTGCTGTGTTATCTCTGGCTAGTCCACCAAATACAACAGAGGTTAGTCCAGGCGATCGCCAAGAAACTCCTGCTATCACTGCTGATATCACATGATCTGAACCACCTGAGCGTAAATATTTTCTCTGCCCTGAGTGCCTTGCTCGTGGCTGGACTGAAGAGAATTTTACTCTTTGTCAATAGCATTTGAGATGCGCTTACCCTGGTTATCAAAGTGTTGTTACAAGTTTAGACCAAACTCGTAGCAGTTAAGAAATAATCCAATAACTAAGTCGTGCATTTCTTCAGACTTGGAAAAGCAGATTGTCTTTCTAACTAGTCGTTTGATTCTCGCTCTCAAACTCAAATGCTTTCGTTCAATTCTTTGAGCTTTTCTTTTCCCAACTTCATGTTTTTCTACAGGTTTATATTTTACGCTCTTCCAACAGTTTTAGAACACCACCGTCTGATGATTCCAACTTAAGTTGAAATAAATCTGAACTTAAGTACAGTTGAAGCTAAGTACTTCAGATCGCTCATCGGCGATCTTTTTATCACTTAAAATCTAAACTCGGAATTGATGACAGCTTTAAACAGACTCCATATATTAAGTTATATAGATGTTAGTCAGGATTGACAAAAAGAGATTTCACAGTGCTAAGAGTAGGGGGAATGCTTTTTTCATCGAGGTTTAGAATGAGTGACAATATTTCTGCCCAAGCAACTAGCGATACGCGCAGCGTCAAGCGTTCGACTGAGCGCTCACGCCGAAGTCCTCCGGCTTATCGCAAGTCTCTTAGCTGTACTACCATCTGAGCGAGATCGGCGACAAAGATCGCTGAATGCCAAAATTGTGCTGCTTTGATAACACTACCTTCATGCTTTCATACTATTTCACAAAAACTCCGATATAAAGACAGACTGTGTAAAGACGCTTTGTGAGAATATCTCAATTCAAACAAAAAATACAGAGGCTTGTATAGATGAATACATTTCAAATAAAAACCAGCAAAGAAAATAGCAAGCTCAACATATTGGAAGGAACAGACCCTTACATTTTGCTTGTAGAAAAAATTGAACCCACCCGTACCGATCTTCTAAATCACCCAGTTTACAAACAATTGGGAGATATAACATCTTTGCGGATATTTATGGAATCCCACATATTTGCTATTTGGGATTTTCTGTCACTGATTAAAACTCTTCAACACCGAGTAACTTGCTTAGACGTGCCGTGGCTTCCACCAACAGACATTAATTCAGCAAGGATGGTTAACGAGATTGTTCTAGCTGAAGAAACTGATGAAGTTACCCCAGAGTGTTACACAAGTCATTTTGATCTCTATCTAACTGCTATGGAAGAAATTGGGGCTGATAGCAGTTCAATCCGAAAATTTATTTACTCTCTTCAACAAGGTCTTTCTGCTGAACAAGCTCTGGTCCCTCTTTCCATACCCGAATCTACAAAAACCTTTGTACTTTCTACCTTAACCACTGTAAGCAAGTCAACTCATGAAGTTGCGGCGGCTTTTTTACTAGGTCGAGAGGACATCGTTCCTGCTATGTTTAGGCAAATCCTTGCCAGTTTAGAAAGTTCTCATGTATTCACCTGCAATTCCTTGCAACTTTACCTCGACCGACACACTTTTCTTGATGAGGATCAGCATGTCCCAATGGGACAAAAACTCTTAAAAAATCTTTGTGGTAATGACCCTTTGAAGTGGGAACAAGCTTTACATTCTGCTCACAGCGCTCTCAAAGTACGCTATTCCCTATGGGATGGCATAGCTCAGTCAATTCAGGTAAACAGAGAGAATCATACAGCACATTGCAAGTAAGTGAGGTACAACACTAAGCTCTAAAAGCTAGACATAAACTACTAGTTATGCAGGAAACAAAACCATGAAAATTGAACTCCATAGACCAGAGTTTACTGTCTGCTTGCCATTGGATACCCTAAGCTGGTCAACTAAACATTACCTAGAACAGTCTCACCAGGAGTTCCACGCTTCTACCTGGGTGCAACTACTAGAACTTCCTAGCCCTTTCAGTTTTGATGAAGCACTTCTACTGTGCCAACATTCAGACGAGCAATGGTTAGCCTGGATTCCAGATTATGGTGAAATTGTGCTACATACTAGCCAGTTTTGCCAAATCCGCTCTTAGTTACTAGCTCGTCAAGCGGATGCTTGACCAGTGGACTTTGTAAAAAAAACTCAAGGAGCTAGAACTGAGAATGCCTATTTTCCACACCACAAGTCTGACCCAGATGGAGTTCCCAACTGCCTCAACTTTAGAATTGCCACCCTTGCCCATACAGCGTCCTTTATTGCTGATTGGTCATGGCACTAGAGATGAAGAAGGAAGGCAAGCTTTGTTAAATTTTGCCACTGCCTATGAAGCTTTAGATTCATCGCGTCCAGTTATGCCTTGTTTTCTGGAACTTACTGGTCCGACAATTCAACAAGCGGTAGAGCAGTGCGTGGAAAGAAGCTACATTGAACTCTCAGTGTTGCCAGTGATGCTATTTGCTGGACGGCATAGTAAATTTGAAGTCCCCAATGAACTAGACCGTGCCAAGGCTAGGTATCCGCAGCTGAAGTTTCACTATGGGCATCATTTTGGGATTACTCCTAAGATTATAGAATTGTGGCGTGAGCGTTTAGCACAACTTGATTACCCTGAATACAACCCCCAACAAATTTCTCGATCTGATACCGTTCTCCTCTTTGTCGGTTGTGGTTCTAGTGACCCCGATGCCAACGAAGATGTTTACAAAGTAGCTCATATCCTCTGGGAAGGAAGCGGCTACTCCACGGTTGAAACCTGCTTCATCGCCATTACCCATCCCAAGTTAGAAGAAGGCTTCCGTCGTGCCCGCTTTTACCAGCCTAAACGCATCATTGTCCTGCCATACTTCCTGTTTACTGGTGTTTTAATGAAAAAAATTATTAAGATTACTGCCCAACAACAGGAGCAATACCCAGATATTCCTATGATTTGTCTGCCCGAAATGGGTCTGCATCCTCAACTATTCTCGCTATTACGAGAGCGAGAAATTGAAACTCAGCAAGGACTTGTGCAGATGAATTGTAAAATGTCTCAATTCCGGCTAATAGGGGTGAAATGACTGTCAGGCAAATGGTTACGGCATAGAGCCGAGATAAGTGCAAGTGCGATTCGTTCTGGAGAAACCCAGTATATGGGCATTCGTGAGGAGTTAAGGTCAAATACTATTTGTCAATAAGCAATAATACTTAAAACATCGTTAGAATCGGGCTAAAATTGGGGTTGATAACACTACCCAAGATTCGAGATTAAGCTTACTTACTTAGCCCAGAAGATAAGATATCAAACTCTACCCACTTTTATCATCTATTGAATCTTGAACACGAACTTTGATTCTTCATCACCCTTCCTTGGAAATTCCAGCAAAACTGTAGTTGTGGGCAACCGTAACCTGACAATAAAGGAAGTAGTCAGTGTGGCACGTCATAATGCCTTAGTACGCTTAACCGACAGTCATTAGTCAGGCGATCGCATGAGGCACTGTTTTGATGATCGCTCCACCGAGCATTGATTGATAGTATGCCAACAAAGAGTGGAAGAAGAAAGAGAAACGTCTATGGTTTTGCTTGGTTTTTAAACTAAACTGTTTAGTTTGCACTTCCTGACAGCTTCGCCAGCTCTTCCCCTATGTGTAGATTTTTCATTTTCAGCAGCGGGCGCGGCATAATAATCGCCTTCGAGTTTCCGTATTCGTGCAACAACCGACGCGCTTACCCTAGTTGACAAAATCCGTGGCAAGCGTCAATAATACAGGACACTGCACTGTTTGCAAGGTTCTCCATCATCTGGAGACTAATTGCCGGTTCAGAAAACGGAAAATTCCAAAATATTTTTCCTTGAAAATTTGTGATAGCAGCATAAAAAACCCCCCCGTATGCAGCAATCGATGGCACAAAGCTGATTTCTTCTAGTTCGAGTGAACCGTAAACTCTAGGGATGTTTACTCGCCCCACGTTGCTGACACTTACCGTTCCTAATGCTTGATCGTATCGCCTGAGAAGAGACTCGACACTATGACGGTACGTTAATACTCTGCTGAACATATCGCCTTGCTCTAGACCAGCGTCAAGTTGTTGTTTTATATCCCGTGCTAATTCCCAGAATGATGTATTTATTTGTAGGGTGTGAAATGACATTAGAGACGAAATCAGCACTATCATGTTCTCATTGCTAATAACTGGTTTTAGACGTTGACGTAAATCAACAAGCGTTCGGCAGCTCACGCGTACATCATCAGTCTGACCTGTCCTGATTTTTCTCACCCCTGCAAACAGCATCGCCGCGCACAAAGCGCCTTGCAGTGTTGTCTTTTCCTGCCTGCAAATATTTACGAGTTGCTGGGTTAACTCAGCATCTAGCTGTCTGTGTATCAGACCACAACGGCGTAACTCCATCGGTACACATTTCTCAAAACCCAAGGTTTCAATCCCTAATGGTTGTGGTTGGTGACATAGGGACTCTTTGCTCAATTCTTTTGTCGATTCAGGCATTAACTCTTCTACAGGTGGAAGTGTGGGCAAGCTAATGACTTGAGTTATTGGGTCATCGTCAGCAAAACTCTTGCAATACGTTAATATTTCTGAGTACAGTTGGAGGCATGACAATCCATCTGATATAGTGTGAAGCACTGTTAAGATTAGATAATTTACACGCGATTCATTCATTAGATGAACGAGTACAGCTCTGAGCAAACCTTTGCTACTGTCAATTTTTTCATTCAGTTCTGATAAAACGACATCAGTCCACTGTTCATCGTGTAACTTGTTTACAACACGCAAAGGAATCAAAGGCATCTGTTGAGTTTGAAAGCACAGATTATCCAAGGAACCAACAATACGAGAATTCAGACGAGGGTGACGATACTGTACAAGGTCTAAAGCCCGTCTGACCATTTCTGCATTTAGGGGGCCTTTGATGCGGCCAACCGTTACAACTAAGAAACCTCCACCATGACGATTCAAGCTTTCCATAGCTTTCTCCATGTTGCCGAGTTCTCTGTTATTCATCGCCAATACCTCTAATTCCACACTTACTTAAGTATACTTTTGGACAAATTCTAAGGATTTGCTGGTGGATGCTTTCCCTTTAGAGATGATCCACGCATTTGCATCGATAAGAGTTTTGCACAAATGGAGATGGTGTTGATCGTGGCAATTATTAACTCAGGCTCAGATAAAACTTTTTCTTTTAGCGCTTATTCATCAAACTTATCCAAAAAGTAGATAATAAATTTTTTGTCATTAGTTTTTTCAGTATATTGAAAGCCAACAGCTATATTTTACATGATGGTTTTAGACAATTTTCTAATTATGAAAAGTACCATTTCAATCTATCAAGCTTTGCGTCAAGGTTCAAGACCCAATGCTTTAAATCAGGCATTTGTTGATTTTGTCATATCATACTCGAATTGGTAGTTCCAACAGTTTTAGAACACCACCGTCTCATTATTCCAACTTAAGTTGGAATAAATCTGAACTTAAGTACAGTTAAATTTGATTACTTCAGATCGCTCATCGGCGATGTTTTTGTCACTTAACATATAAACTTGGAATTGATGACAGCTTGAATCTGATTTTATATATTAAGTTATATACATAGTAAGCTTTTCGTCTTTTTCTAACCGTCGAACTCACGTTAAATTAGTGAGTTTGAGGGCAAGTTCGGATCGAGCAACTTCCGCGCACTGTCAGCGCCTATAACGGGTAGCGTACCTGGATCGAGCAAGCCGAGTTGAACCAATACACTCGCCCGATCCCAGTAGACAATGTGAGGTAGGGCACGACAGTAAAGTGCTACAGCAATATTTCTTGCCGACTGCGTTTTGAAACTGTTTCCTCAACCTCAGGGGATGCAGCGAGACGAGCATGTTTAGTCGCATCTCGCAATGCTCGAATCTTCGCTTGCTCTCGTTGAGCGAGTGGAATCGCGAGTGCTGCCAATTCTTGCAAGTCCTCTAATGTAATTTGCCCTGCTCTGTCTTGATTGAAGGCTTTGATTGCCGCTTCTTGTGCTAGTGCTGCCAATTCTGCTCCACTGAAGTCTTTTGTGGCTTGGGCGATCGCCCCCAAATCCTCCTCATTCAACTGTGTGTAGTATTTTGCCAGGTGAATATTCAGAATTTGAGCACGCTCCGATTTTTGGGGCAAATCCACGAAAAATACTTCATCAAATCGTCCTTTGCGGGTAAACTCTGGGGGAATGCCGTCAATGTAGTTGGCAGTGGCAATGACAAACACAGGAGCCGTTTTCTCTGCCATCCAAGTTAGTAATTTGCCCAACAATCGCTGACCTACAGCAGAATCCCCGCTTGAATTTCCCGTTCCTGCCAATGCCTTCTCTAACTCATCAATAAAGAGAACACACGGAGCAACAGCTTCTGCGGTTTGCAGAATAGAGTCAAGGTTTGATTCACTTTCACCAACCAAGCTGGAATAGACTGAACCCATATCAACGCTTAACATTGGTACATTCCACAAATGTCCAATCGTTTTTGCAATTAGACTCTTTCCAGTCCCAGGAATACCAAACAACAAGATTCCTTTCGGCGGTTGTAGGTTTGCTTGACTTGCCTCGTCACTAAATAGTTGGGTACGCTCTTTAAACCACTGCTTCACCTGGTCTAACCCGCCCACTTCTACATCAGGTGGGGCACTAAATTCGACCTGGTACTTCCTGAGCTTGCGTATTTTGAAGTCATTTAACACATCGGCTGTTGTCGTATCAATGCGTTCATCTTTGACCGCAGCAAGTCTGAGAGCATCTCGAATTTCACCCTCTGTTAGCCCTTGAACTGCACGAATGAGGCGTGCTTTTTCTGCCGTATCCAATTCAACAAGCAGGGTCTTATTCTTGTCATGAAATAGCTGCTGGAGGTCAGCAAGATACGATTGAATGAGTTCTGCAATTGCATGAGCATTGGGCAGTGGCATGTCAATTTCGTAAATTAAGCCGGTGAAATCCTCTGGCAATTTCATGTTTTGCCCCAGAAGAATTAGCCGTTTTTTGGTCTGCTTCAACGTGAAGGCAAGATTTTTGATCCGACGAGTGATGGCTAGCAGATCTCTCCGTTCACCGCTCAGCAGAGGGTTGCAATACAGAAAAGAATGGAGATCCAACAGGATGAATAATCCTCGATCGTCATATTGCTCGATATAATCCAACATTGCCAGCACTGGATCGGTGCCTGGACGAAAGTCTGTCGGTTCTGTTTCGATACCAATCGCTGCGTCAATTTTGACACGTTGCAATCCTCGCCCTAAGTCCCAAATAAACGCAGGCAGGTCAAGTGGTTGAGCCACTTCACGCAAGATTGTTTCAACAGTTGAGAGTTCTTCAGGTGCGGGGCTATCGATCGCCACAACAGGAAGGTTTGCTTTGAATAGAAACAAAAGAGACTGAAGGTTCATAACGTTGCAGACCTCGCTAAATGGCTATGAAAGTGAATTACCTCAGAGGAACTTGGCTTCTAAGGTGATCAAATTAATAATGCCGTCACTGATAGGTTTGAATGAGTTACAGCTTTCATTGAGCAATCAAAGGGCAATTTGGTTCTATAGGGCTTAAGTTCAGGTGAATGACAATCGCAACTTTGATTCAGATTCATCAAGTTCAGTAGATGGAAGCGATCGCGTAGATGCTTGCTGATAAAACATTACCCGCCGTATTGACAAGACATTCAAGGGACTAATGAGTCGCTAAATTGACAACTCCTTTGATAGGAATGAATGCAATTGATTCCAAGCCACTTCAACGGGGATTACCACGTACAGCTTAAAGTATCTTCATACATGAAAATTCTACCTTAAGGCATAGCTTTTCCCTCTTCCAACAGTTTTAGAACACCACCGTCTCAGGATTGCAACTTAAGTTGAAATAAATCTGAACTTAAGTACAGTTGAAGCTGAGTACTTCAGACCACTCATCGGCGATCTTTTTGTCACTTAAAATATAAACTCAGAATTGATGACAGCTTCAAGCTGACTCCATATATTAGGTTATTAGGTTATATAGATGTTAGTCAGGATTGACAAAAGGAGATTACCATGGCTGTACTTAAGTACAGTTGAAGCTGAGTACTTCAGATCGCTCATCGGCAATCTTTTTGTCACTTAAAATATGGACTCAGAATTGATGACAGCTTCAAGCTGACTCCATATATTAGGTTATATAGATGTTAGTCAGGATTGACAAAAGAAAATTTCACAGTGCTAAGAGTAGGGTGAATGCTTTTTTCGTCGAGGTTTAGAATGAGTGACGATATTTCTGCCCAAGCAACTGGCGATACGTGCAGCGTCAAGCCTCCGGCTTATCGCAATCAATTAGCTGTACCACCATCCCAGCGAGATCGTCGCCAAGGATCGCTGAATGCCAAAGTTGTGCTGGTTGAGTATGGGGATTATCAATGTCCTCAATGTGGAGAACTTTATACCTTAATTCAGACGGTGCAAGAACGGCTGAACACATCCGAGCAAAACGATCTCTGCTTTGTGTACAGGCATTTTCCTCAGCTTCAAATTCATCCTCAAGCTCAAAAGGCAGCAGCGGCAGCAGAAGCAGCGGCAGCACAGGGACAATTCTGGCAGATGCATGACATTTTGTTCGCCCATCAGCAAGAGCTGGGGGATGGCTATCTGGCGGAGTATGCTGACAATTTAGGGCTTGATGTCACTCAGTTTGTTCGAGATCTGTATAAACAAGTGCATGTTGCTCGCATCAATGAAGATATCGAAAGTGGATTACAAAGTGGAGTAACGGCTGCCCCAGCCCTGTTTATCAATGGAATTCAGTATTCCGGACGCTGGAACATCGAGCAATTGAAGACAGCTATTGTCGCTGCAAGTAATTAAATTTTTCGAGCTTTGACTCCAATTAATGTCTTGCTGAGGATAGTTATTATGACATCCAATTTATTACCAACCGAAGATAATTTTCAGCACTCAGGTTGCCATCACTAATGATGGGTTAGTCGTCGAGGTTCACAAGTCGGAGAAATATCATGACAACACTGCTGAATCAACCAACTGAAAAGCTGAAGACTCATGTGAAGGGTCATGTGGTGCTTCCTGATGATCCGAACTATGACGAAGTTCGCCAAATCTGGAATGCAATGATCGATCGCAGACCAGCTGTGATCGTGCAGTGTGCCCAAGCCGATGACGTTGCCTATGCGATCGCATTTGCGCGAGAAAACAAACTCGAACTATCAGTCAGAGGCGGTGGGCATAACATCGCGGGAACCGCTGTGTGCGATCGCGGCGTGATGATCGATCTTTCAATGATGAAGAATGTCCGCATTGATGCTCGTAACAGGTGTGCGTATGTTGAAGCAGGTGCCACATTGGGTGATTTTGATTCTTCGGCACAACTGCATGGGTTAGCGACTCCATTGGGAACTGTTTCAGAGACAGGTGTTGCAGGTCTCACGCTAGGGGGCGGTTTCGGTTGGTTAACTCGGAAGTACGGTCTAACGATCGACAATCTTGTTGCTGCGAAAGTGATCGCAGCAGACGGGAATCAGATCCGAGTCAGTGAAACCGAAAATGCTGACCTTTTCTGGGCGATTCGAGGAGGAGGGGGTAACTTTGGTGTCGTCACTGAGTTTGAATT
>NZ_DATNPA010000458.1:0-4908 GCF_036703385.1 Allocoleopsis sp.
AAAAAATAAAAGTGATTTTAAAAAGTGTTAATTTATAAAATTTAATTACCCTCCCTTAACTACTCTTAAATTATAGACAATTACCTATGGTTATTGAAGTAAACATACAGTATAGCTGATTTTCTTCTTACCGGATTCCTGGAAGAGGCAAAAGTGACAGCCTAGCTATAATCTTCTTGAGTTTAGAGATATCTCTATATTTTGGGTATATCGCTCAGCAAGCATAAGCTATATCTTAAGACGTATTTACAAAATATTATTTATTGCAACTTTAATGGCCGGATTTGGCCTGATATCTCAAGGAGATAACTTCCGATCTAGACCTGCTCTCTTTTTGAGGAATATTTGTCTAGTCATCCCATCCTCTTAGGCAATCTTCGCTATCTCCTAGAGCGTCGGTAAGAACATGGGTTAAGCATTTCTGCATTCAGCCATACAGGCTTAATTAATATTAAGGATTGCTGTTTAGATACCCAGACATTGCATTGAAAGAGCCTTACCTTACGTGGGTAGCTATGAACAAACTCAAAATCGCTAATCACAGACCCGCTGGAGGAACGACGGGTACATAAGGCATAGCAAAAAAACCGCGTATATTCTTGTCGAACTCACCTATCTTTTGAGAACAATTAAAACCCAAAACAGTTCTCTTACGCGGAGGAACACCAGGCAGAAGAGTAGTACCGACAGGTACTCTCTCAAGCCGAATAGCAACATCATCTCTTTGGGGATAATTGGGGTCGTAAATATTGATGTCAATAGTCGTTGCTGAGATTTCTGAGTAGCTATAAGCTAAAACCTGATGATTGTTCCAAATTTCCAAGCTATCACGACCACTCACATAAATCAGACCCAACACTACGGCATTTCCATCATCCAATTTGGCATGAATTTCCTCAAATTCATCATAGGTTCGCTTTTGAATCCCAAAGATTGTATCGTCGGGTAATACCATCCATTGAGCAAATTTAGTAATATAATCACCCAATGCCCCAAATGTATCGACTTGCCGTCGATAGAGATAGGTATGCAGAGCTGAGCCTTGTGTTGGCGTACTGATATCCGAAGGAATACTCCGACCCGCAAGCAGAAAGTCATACACGGCAGAAGACATTCCTCCACACAGGCCATAGGCTTTCCCAACCGATGACAGAGCTGGCAAATTCGGAATGGAAAAGGGTAGGGGGTAGCCAGAAAAGTTGTTGACGAACTTGAACCCATGCACAGAGGGTTTAAAGGGGAACGGCGGAATTTCTGGCAATCGGAACTCGGTTTGGAACGGTACAATAAAGGCCGTATGAACGCAACGCCGACCATTAAAGGTATAGCGAAATTCCAAATAGGGCATATAGATATCTGTGAGGTCAGGGATGCGTCGTGTGCGGGTCGTTAAGGTCAAGTCCCAAAGAAGGTTTACAGGTTCTCTTGTCGTAATGGTGTTGTAGTCAAGGTAGCGAGAGGGTTCAAAATGAACGGTGAATTTACCTTCGCGATCAGAACGGCCTGGGTTAATCGTCAGGTCATCATCGCCTTTCCCCGGTTCATCCTTATCGAAAACACGAACTAGAACGTTTTGAGCCGGAAACCCATTGGCAAAAAGAACTTTCCCTGTAAAATTTTCAGCCATCGTTTAATGAATTGTGACTTGAGAGTTTCAAGTAAGACATTTTTGCAATGAATACACGAGAAATGTAAACATTTCGGAGTCAAGCTATATTTTGTAATAATTATTTTTATGTTCAATAGTATAAATAGTCGTGTCCTGATTCAACCCTTAGTTAGATCGCCTTTTCTTGTGATTCAAATCACTAGAGTTTTGTAGGGAGCTTGAGAGCAATTATCCAAGGGGCAGCAGCAACGCTGAACACGAAAAAATTGTAGAAACAGGGTATTCAGTGTTCCTACAATCATCAGGTATTTCTTGAGGGGTTAGAGATTGACCACGACGCCACCATTGAGATGCAAGAGTTAAGCCACAATGTAATTAACAGTGGATACTCCTGCACAGCACCATCTAGGCATTGACAACTTCGCCACCATTAGGATGCAGAATTTGACCTGACATGTAAGAGGAATCATCCGAAGCCAGGAACACATAACAAGGGGCAACTTCTTCGGGTTGTCCAGCACGCTGCATCGGTACTTGTGCACCGAAACTCTTCACCTTTTCTTCAGGAAAAGTTGAGGGAATCAGGGGAGTCCAGATCGGACCTGGAGCAACACCATTTACGCGAATACCTTTCTCAACTAAGGATTGCGATAGAGAACGAGTAAAAGCAACGATCGCACCCTTAGTCGAAGAGTAATCCAACAGTTGAGGATTACCCTTGTAGGCTGTGACAGATGTGGTGTTGATAATAGCACTACCTTCTTTCAGGTGGGGTAGAGCGGCTTTGGCCATGAAGAACATACCAAAGATATTGGTGCGGAAGGTGCGCTCTAGTTGCTCGGCAGTAATTTTTTCAATACTCTCTTGTGGATGCTGTTCCGCCGCGTTGTTGATCAGAATATCCAGGTGTCCTAATTCCTGAACCGTTTGCTGTACCGCTTGCTGGCAGAACTGTTCATCACCGACATCTCCCTTAATCATCAGACAGCGCTTGCCTTCGGCTTCTACCAATCGCTTGGTTTCCTCCGCATCTTGGTCTTCGCTGAGGTACATGATTGCGACATCTGCCCCCTCTTTGGCGTAGAGGATCGCCACTGAACGACCGATGCCACTATCACCACCTGTAATGAGCGCCACTTTACCTTCCAGTTTGCCCGCCGCCCGGTAGTTAGAACCCTTAGCCTGGGGTTTTGGTGTCATTTCGGCTTCGCTGCCAGGTCGGTGGTCTTGGTGCTGCGCTGGTTGTAATTCTTGCTTTTCTTGAGCCTGAGTCATAGTGCTTTTACCTTTGTTTGCTTACTAATTTTTGGAGCTTGTATTGTTTTCAGACTCCATTACTTTAGAAAGGAGTTTCTATTAGTTCTTGCTTCATTAGAAAGAGCCTTAACTATACCTTTAGATAAGTATTTTTCTTAAAATAACTAGTGCTTAATGTTACTCTTCAATACAAAATCACCCACTCATTTGGTGGGTGTAGCTTAGCTATCAATTTGCATTGACTCTAGATTTTTAATGGATAGTTCTGCCAAGAAAAGCAAATTAGCATGGCAGGCTTTGGGTAAATAACACTTGACCCGCCATGTAAGAGGAGTCTTCTGAAGCTAAAAAGACAACGCTTTGGGCAATGTCATTCGGTTGGGTTGCTCCTGCCATTGACATTTGAGCGCCCATTGCTTTTACTTGATCAGTCGGTAAATTAGAGGGAACCAGCATAGTCCAGACAGGGCCAGGTGCGACACCATTAACTCGGATGCCTTGATCTCCCAAGGATTGGGATAAGGAGCGAGTAAAGGTCAGAATAGCCCCTTTGCTAGAGGTATAGTTCAACGATTGTTGGTTTCCAGGGGATGCCGTTACAGAAGTGGTATTAATGATGGTGCTTCCCTCTTGGAGGTAAGGCAATGCGGCATTGGTCATGTAAAACATACCGCATAGATTGCTTTGTAATGTGTTCTCTAGCTCTTCAGTGCTGGTATTTTCAGAACTCTTTTGGGGTTGCTGTTCAGCGGCGTTATTCACCAAAATATCAATTTTGCCAAACTGGTCAATGACTTGTTGTACTGCCTGCTGACAAAATTGCTCATCCCCAACATCACCAGCAATCAAGAGGCAAGAGCGCCCCTCTTCTTGTACTATGTGTTGAGTGTTTTCGGCCTCTTCGTGAGCTTCGTAGCAGACAATGGCCAGGTCAGCTCCTTGTTGAGCAAATGCGATCGCAACGGCACGACCGATCCCGTCATCTCCACCGACAATCAAGGCTACTTTATTCTGTAACTTCCCACTCTTGTGAGGTTTTAATTCCTCAAGGTTTTGCGGCTGCATCATTTCCGCTCTCCTGTCATAAATTTGCTGCTGTTTTTGTGCTGGTCTTTGCTGCTGAACAGAGGTCATTTTTTTCTCCTAAAAATTCCTTAAAACAAGGAGCTAGCTAAGGGGAAGTAAGCTTTTAAAAAATAGGCTAAGCTTGTAGCTCACTCAAAGCTTTTTTTATATTTTTCGTAGCTTTGTATTATATGCTTATCCATCTTTATATAGTTTAACAACTAGCTAACACTAATTGTTCTGTCTACCGATGGAAAGAAAAAGGCAGCCTAGCTAGGTAAATACAACTTAACTAGCTTTTGTCTATCCCTCTTTGGATAGAAGTAGACAGTAAGAAGCAGGCTCGTAGTGCAACTGAAAACCTCAAGCGCAAAAAAAGGGCAAGTAGGTAAACTTGCTCCTTTTCGTTGCTCTATTTAGATGTTTTCGAGCTCTCAGATTACGCTTCTACCTTATTAGGATTTTTCTGAGCCGCTTCTATCTGGAGTTCAGAATTCCGTGCAGCGTCTAACGAGTTAGAGTTACTTGGAGTACCACCAATTTTGAGATCGGGATTTTTCTCAGCGAAGTAGTTGCTCAAGAAGGTGTTCACCAACGACAAGATAATAGGGCCTAGGATAATCGCTAATAAACCACTCACCCTAAATCCAGGCACAAAGACTGATGCTAACCAAAAGCAAATACCATTAACAACTAAGGAAAATGCTCCTAAGCTGACGAAGTTCAGCGGCATCGATAGCGCTGACAAAATAGGCTTGACAGAGGCATTAACACCTCCAAGTGCCACAGCAGCAATTAAAGCGGCAGGAAATGTAGCGAGATCAACCCCTGGAACGACTAAGTCAACGACCAGTAAGCTGAGTGCAGTTGCTAATAAACTAAAAAAGGTTCCAAGCATAGTTTCTTCCTCAAATTTACAAACAGTAATTTTCTAAAAACTCAGTACTATCCCAATCTTCAGTGATTAAATAATTTCA
>NZ_DATNPA010000459.1:0-9508 GCF_036703385.1 Allocoleopsis sp.
AAGGTACTCAAAGTCTGTTAAAAATCAGGTTTGTGGAAGGAATATAGGGCTTTTGTGCGAGCGCAAATGTCCTTCTCACTCCGACTTCTCTGCATCAGTGAAGCTAGGTAGTTCATCTAAGGAACATTGCAAGACACGACATAGAGCCTGCATCTGACTAATTGTGAGCCTGGGTTCAAATCTGCCAGCTTCCCAATTACTTACAGTTTGGTCAGTAACGCTCACAGCATCCGCTACTTGTTTTTGGGTCAGTCCCAATCGTTTCCTTAGCCTCATCAGCTCACGGCCTGAGTTCATTGCCTCCTGATCGCCTTAACTATATATTGGTTTATCTAAGTAGACAAAACCCTAAATCTATTTGTAATATGGGGTCATGTCACGAGCCAGCGCCTGAACTTTCCACGGAACGACGCTGGCTCTGGCTCCAATTACACATGGAGACTAGTTCATTATGCCTCACAAAGAACGCCTTACCCCTTGGTGCTGGTTCGCCTGCTTCCCAACATACAAAGATTGACGCGAAACATAGACATCTAAAGAAGGGCAGCGCTCCTTGAACTGATTAGAGCGATCTAGAGTATCGCTGCCTTTTCTATAACCAGTTTGTCATTTTACGCAGTCATGCGCTCAAATACGCGATCGCAGCACTGTCTTTCCTGAAGACATTACCCGAATTTTGACAATGAAACACTCCGACTGGCTGCGCCTTCAAGCAGAAGGCGAGAGCATCTGTGCAACTTTGCGTCAACAGGGTTATCTATGCCGAAAACAGAATCGACGCCTATCCTGGAAACTTTGCAAAGAGGCTCAGGAAGATTACGTTCTCACCTGGCTACCAACACCCGTCAGCGATTGGACTTTGATGCCCAACGATAGCAGCCCACAACGCCAACAGCTTTGGCAACTCATTGAGCGCACTTTAACCAGCATCAGAGAAGAAGTCATCAAAACTCTGCCAAAACGCAGTTCACAACTTGAAGACTACTCCCGCCCTTGGGCGATTATCCGACTCCTACCGGATGCCAGACGGTATACAGTGGCAAGATTCTTCAACCGCCAAGACGCAGAAGACCACCGACGCTTTCTCAAGCGCTTTATGCCTGCTGCTGAATTTGCAGTCGTCTTTGATGTTCCTAACGAACAGCTTCAACGCACAACTGAAGAAGAAGATTAGACTTCTCGCAAAAATGCTAGACCCCTCCCCAACCCTCCCCTTACCAAGGGGAGGGAGCAAGATTTCTTTCTTCCCCCAGGATAAAAGTCTCTCATATTCCCCCCTTAGTAAGGGGGGGCTAGGGGGGTGAAATTTTGACTTTTACAAGAAGTTTATTAAACACAGAATCAAGCAACCATGACAGCCTTATTTCGCCGCATCAACCCCGCACAAAAATTCCGCATCACCAAGCATCAAATTGCCAAATTATTGAGAATTTCCTCTTCACTAATTGTCAAAATCGAATCCTGGCTCTACGTTACCTTCATCCATCGCCTCGATAAAGGAGGACAATTCATCAGCTACCGCCAGATGGAACAATGGAAAAATGCCATTGCCTGTCAACGGCAAAAATGCTCCACTAAGCAACAGCTACAACACTTGTGGAATGCAATTGAACGCGATCGCACAAAACATAACTCTCAATATCCCGATTCCGTTGTGCCCTTCCTGAAAAACATCTGGGCACAATGCCTCCTCACAGCCGCTTAGCTGCTTCAATATTTCCTGTTGTAGCTGTTTTGCATACTGCTCTCGCCTAAGAGAACATCAAACCGATCAGGCAGTGCGGAGCCGTTTTCGATCGCGAGTCCCTGCTTTTTTGGGCTTTTGGGTATTCTTGGGTTTGGATGGTGTCTGGGACTTTGCCCGGTTACTGCGAGGTTGATTTGCTCGCTGACGCTTCGGTTGCTCTGCCTTAGGCTGGGCAATTGAGGTTGGCTCGTATCCTGGAATCACCTCTTTAGCAAGAGTTTGATTGAGCAACCGTTCGATGTCCTTTAAGAATGGATATTCATCGCTACATACGAGGGAAACGGCTCGTCCAACGTTGCCAGCGCGACCTGTGCGACCAATGCGATGCACGTAATCTTCTGGAACATTGGGGAGTTCATAGTTGACCACATGAGGGAGCTGATCGATATCTAGACCCCGTGAGGCTACGTCGGTGGCGACTAATACACGCACCTTCCCTTGCTTAAAGTCTTGCAGGGCACGGGTGCGGGCTGCCTGACTTTTGTTGCCATGAATCGCTGTTGTTTTCAGCCCATCTTTAGCAAGCTGCTCGGCGAGACGGTTTGCACCATGTTTCGTGCGGGTGAAGACTAGCACCTGTTTCCAGTTGTGGAACCCGATCATATAAGAAAGGAGTTCTCGTTTGCGATCGCGATCAACCGGATGAACCACCTGCTCTACCTGCTCTGCGGCGGTATTACGGGGAGCGACTTCGATCTGGGTTGGAGACTTGAGCAGGGTGCTGGCAAGCTGCTGAATCGGTTTAGAGAAAGTGGCAGAAAACATCAGCGTTTGCCGGGATGGGGGGAGAATTGCCAAAATTCTGCGGATGTCGCGGATGAAGCCCATGTCTAACATGCGATCGCATTCATCTAGCACCAGTATCTCGATCTGGGAGAGATCGACAGTCTTTTGCCCAAGGTGGTCGAGCAACCGTCCGGGCGTGGCGACTAGAATATCAACTCCCCGGCGCAGCGTTTGTATTTGCGGTTTAATTCCGACGCCGCCATAAACTACTGCTGAGCGCAGGGACAGGTATTTGCCATAGGTTTTGACGCTATCGTTGACCTGATCTGCCAGTTCACGAGTGGGGGTGAGGATGAGGGCACGAGGCGTGCGATGTACCTTGTTGGGGTTAGTGGCGTTCAGGAGTTGCAGTAGAGGCAGGGTAAAGCCTGCTGTCTTGCCCGTTCCAGTTTGGGCGCTGGCGAAAACGTCTTTTCCTTGCAGGATGGCGGGAATTGCCTGCTGCTGAATCGGGGTTGGCTCCGTGTAGCCAGAGTCAGCAACAGCACGAAGCAGGTCGGTCGAAAGACCGAGGTTACGAAATGTCATGGATGTAATTACTCCTAGTGGTGCCCCTATCCCAAATCAAATGCCTGGGGCCAGTCTAAGAGCAGGAAATTTGTGGTTCAGTTGGATAGCTTGAATGAGCTTTCTCCAATGCGCCAGCAACAGACCGGAATGTACTGGCTTTCGATTCATCTTAACAGAGATTGAAGGACGATCGTAGTTCTTACCTGATGGAGAAGGCTATAGACAACGTCGCCAGTCAGACCGTCAGACCTCTGAGGTAAACAAGCCAATCAAGAACTTAGTGCTTGAGCGCTAGCTTTAAGAGAGGGAAAGAAGCTGCTCGGCAATAAAAAAAAGGACGGTTTTAGCTATAAGCTTTTAAGTAGCTAGGTGCAATTAAATATAAAACGCTCCAGTGTGTATTCACCAGCTTCGCTACGAGCTTTCATCCCATGCATGATAGCGATCGCTCTCATCGTACTCGTTATCAAACATCTGTCCTGCAATCTCATGACTTTTCAGTTGATGCCACTGGGTTTCAATCGGATTCATTTGCGAACAATAGGGAGGCAAAAAGAACACGAATAGCCCTTGTTCCTGCCAACGCGACCACTGTTGACGCACCAATAGACTGGTATGCTGATTATTTTGTGTTTTTGATACCCGAGCAGGAACTCCTGTTTGTTGAACCGTGTAAACTTAGACTATTGGCTTGGAATCTTCGGGCAAAGCTGCAAGAAAAAGTAGTAGGAAATACTCGTACAGTAGGATTGCCAATTCCCATAAAAACTGTGCAGGACGAAGTCGCCAGTATTCGCCTTCCATTGCGATTGAAGTTGTAACTATTGGCAGGCTGAAGTGGATGAGCGCGATTGCGAAACCCGCACAAAAGTGATCGCACTCTCCCAATTAACAGTTTGATGCAGCAAAGAGCGGGTGAATAACTCTTTTACAACACGGATTTCTTCTTTTTGGAGGTTCTTCGCCAAATGCGCTGCATAAGAAAGTCTATTTGTTGCAGAAGTAGTAGCAAACCAGCGATCGATTAAGGCGGGTGTAATATGCATTTGAGTGTGCGATCGCTCTTCATCCACCTCAACCACCAACCCCACAGACTCAAAGGCAACCCGTAGCTCATCCGTATCCCAGTTCACCATTGGGTCTAACTTGTCAGTGTAAATCGCCTCTTCCGCTGCCACTAATCGCTGGTACAAATCTGCATCTAGCTTCGATGAGTCGAGCAAACGATAAAGCCGTTGCGTGTGGCGTGGCACCGTCTCAGCGAGTACCAAGACTCCAGTCTGTTGCAGCAATTGAGCTAACAGTTTAGCTGCTGCTCCTTTTTCCGGTTCATGGATAAGCGCATTGCGCCCGATGATGCAGTCAAACCGAATATCGGGGACTTGGGCCGCTAAAACCTGTGGCAACTGGGTTAAGGTAGAACTCAACACCAAAGGACGCTTGAGGAGAGGAAGTGCCGCCACCTGTTCTTGTAAGGCAACAGCTTCAGCCGATGTGCGAGTACAGGCATAAACTCCACCTTCCGGCACCCGACGTAAAGCTTCAAACGTGAGTAAACCACTCCCGGCATTCAAGTCCAAAACAACATGGTGACGCTGAAGTTGAGCTAGGGTGAAAATGCGATCGCGTATGCCTGCAAGTTGCTCACCCACCTGACTCAACGTGCGCTGCAACCAACGGTCAACCGTGCGGTCAGTTGGCCCTGTTGTTAGCACTTCAACAGGTGAGACAAAAACACCTTCTGCCACCGCTTCCAACTGCGCTTCCCGATGACGCGCCACCTGCGTCTTAATTTCCCCTTCAAACCCCTGTGTAGAAGGCTGATAAAACACCTGTCCCTGCAAACTACTAGGCAAGTACTGTTGAGCCACCCAATGGTCGCGGTAGGCATGAGGATAAAGATAACCTGCGCCATGCCCCAATCCTTTCTTATCCCGGTTAGCATCTTTGAGGTGATTGGGTACTTCTGCCTCCCGTTCCTTCTCAACCACCGCTAGGGCATCGAAAAAGCCCATAACGCTGTTTGATTTGGGAGCGTTGGCAAGATAAAGCGTGGCTTGAGCCAAGTGATAGCGTCCTTCCGGCATCCCTACCCACTCAAAAGCTTGAGCGCAGGAATTAACCACCACTACGGCATTAGGGTCAGCCAGTCCCACATCTTCACTGGCTAAAATTAACATGCGCCGGAAAATGAAGCGAGGGTCTTCCCCGGCATAAACCATTTTGGCTAGCCAGTATAAAGCCGCATCGGGGTCGGAACCGCGCAAACTTTTGATAAACGCACTAATGGTATCGAAGTGGGCGTCTCCTTCCTTGTCATAGAGGACAGCCCTTTGCTGTATGGATTCCTCCGCGACAGCCAGCGTAACGCGAATTGTCTCGGTTTCGTCGGGGGGTGTGGTTTCAACAGCCAGTTCCAAGGCATTGAGTAAGGAACGAGCATCACCGTTGGCAACATTAACTAAGTGTGCGATCGCATCTGGCTCTACTATTACAGATAGCCTCCCATAACCACGTTCTGAGTCAGTTAACGCCTGTTCGAGGACACGACGCAAGTCCGCTTCATCGAGAAGCTTGAGCTGAAAGATGCGGGAACGACTGACAAGAGCTTTATTAACTTCAAAATAGGGATTTTCTGTGGTTGCACCAATTAGAATAACCGTCCCGTTCTCCACCCAAGGCAGTAAAGCGTCTTGTTGAGATTTATTAAAACGGTGAACCTCGTCTACAAAAAGAATCGTGCGCTGAGAGTGTTCCTTTTGGCGTTTTTGAGCCGTAGAAATCGCATCCCGAATCTCTTTTACCCCAGACAAGACAGCATTAATCGCAATGAAGTGAGCGCGAGTGGTATTGGCAATAATCCGAGCAAGAGTTGTTTTCCCCGTGCCAGGTGGACCAAAAAAGATGACCGAAGAAAGCTGGTCAGCTTGAATCGCACGGCGCAACAGGCGTCCAGGTCCAATGATGTGGTCTTGACCGATAAATTCATCCAGGGTACGAGGACGCATCCTAGCGGCGAGGGGTGCCTCTTTGTCCACTGATTGTTGGCGCTTCTTGTCGAACAAGTCTATTGCTGCTGGGATTGGCTCATAGAATTTTAATCGATTCAGGTCTTGGTTACCTTAGTATCTAGCTAGGCGTTGCCGTTCTTGCGCTGCAACTTCCGTTAGCCCAGCCTGATCAAGAAGTGAGAGAAAAGCCTCCCGAATAGATCCATTAGTGGGATTGGTAGATTGAGCGTTTAAGAGGACATTTAGGGCATCGTACCAAGCTCCAGCTTCAGCATAGATTGAGGCGCGATCGCGATCGCTTTTTGCCTCTGCTAGCTGTTGCTTGAGTGCTGGTGTTTCTGCTACGCGCTTAATCCAGCTTTGAGCAAAGGTATCATTAGAGCGCCGAGCAGCATTGCTGACCAAGCTCACCGACCAACGGTATTCTTTCCCTGGAACCAATTCGGGCAAATTTTTCGGCATTTCCATGCGAATAATTCCGGCTTTTTCCAGTTGTAGTTGTTCTATAAAAATTGGCTGGGCTACTCCCGATTCTACTAAGGAAAATTCCACAGATTCTTCAGGGATTTCTGATACATACCAGAAAAAGGTGGGATGACCTGATAAAGTTTGTCCTGTGTGATCGTTCGGAACTAATAGTTTCAGTGTCACGCCTTCAGACGGCTCATCTCCTCGCGTACCCGCTCCTTGGGTGCGTCTGGGTATGCCGCGATAAGGGGGCACATAGTTAAAATTGGATTGTGATTGTTCGGGAAAGCTGGCTAAGGCAGGATTGGCGAATGCGTGAATTGGAAGACCATCGACCCAACGGGTTACTGGCATCAGAAACAGGGATGCGGTAACAGTAACCACACTCATCAATAGGCGAGAATTCACCATAATATAAGGCGCAGTGTTTTAAAGTTTTTTGCTATTAAGTAGAGCGCCCTGACCTACCCTAATTTAGAGAACTATGTAGTAGAAAACCCCAGTAAGTACTCTGCTATCTATACTTTTTACAGTAAAAGGCTGTAAAACATGTTTCATCCCTATTTAGATAGAAAGCTCATCTAAATTTTTATTAGCTTAAGATAGTAAAACTTGATAGATTTCAGTGGGCTGCTGACGCCCTTTTAACTGTCCTTCACCAATAAACTTGGTGCGAAATTGTCCCTGTATATGTAAATAAGTTTCTTTATTAATCAAAATCCGGCAAATCCCGCCGTCGATTGATTTATCATAACTTTCTAACCGCGCTGCCACATTAACGCTGTCTCCAATCGTTGTGTAGTCGAGCCTGTGGGCACTGCCAAGGCTGCCGGTGACAACTTTACCCGTGGCAATCCCGACTCGCATCGCTGCCGTGGGTCGTGATTGAATTTGCCATTTTTGATTGAGAACCTCAAGAGTAGACGCCATCGCTTTGGCACAATGAACGGCTGCGATCGCATCTTTGGCAATGTCCTCTAGTTTTGTGCGCGGAATCGGGACACCGAAAACCGCCATGATGGCATCCCCAATAAACTTATCCACAATCCCCCCATGCGCTTGAATTACTCCTACCATGGCACCCATATAGTCGTTGAGCCAAGACATTAGCGTATCTGGCTCGGTCTGCTCAGTGATGGAGGTAAAACCTTTTAAATCTGCAAAGAGTACTGTTGCTGTCATCTGACACCCTAAAAGGCGTCCTTGTTTTAAGATCTGATGACGATTGCGCCAAATGGTTCTGGCAATGGCTGGACTGACGTGACGCCCAAATAGATTCATCACCGTTTGTCGGTCATGGCGGTCTAATTGAGCAATGTAACCAATGAGGACGGTGGCTGACCCAAATAGAGCAAGCAGAGGTGGTACAACTGGAATCCACCAGTGGTTAAGAAAAACGACATACGAAATGCTCATCAGCCCGATCGCTACTATGACTAGACCAATTGCTGTGCGTAAGAGAGAGTAGTTTTTATGGCCTTGAAAACGAGCAGCCCAGGTTAATGACGCACCGGCAGTAGAACAGAACAAAATACACAAAACTTCTATTGGTTTAGACCACGTTTGGAGCAAGGGACGCCCTTCTAGTGAGGCACTCAAGATGATTGAAGTGAGATGAGCTTGAATCTCTACGCCAGGACTTTGCTTAGGCGATGGAAGTAGATCGTTGCTGTAGGGAGTGTAAAATAAGTCTTTCAAACTGGGTGCAACTGAACCAATTAAGACGATGCGATCGCGCACCAACGATGGCGGTACTCGGTTTTGCAAAACCTGGGTCAGCGAAACCTGATCAAAAGGGGCAGCTCCTTTGAAATTCAATAAGATTTGGTACCCAGCTGCATCCGCTCGGACATAGCCGCCATCATTCTCCTCAAAGGGAACAAATACAGCTTTACCCAACTTCATAAAACCGTTGGCATCAGCGGTTGGGGTAATGCCTTGACGCTCCAGATAAATCAAAGCCAATCTTAGCCCCAAGCTAGGTAAAGCGGGTTCAGACTGAGGCGTGAGAAACAGGATGCCCCGACGAATTCTGCCATCTGCATCGGGCACAATATCATTAGCACCCACCTGACCCAACTCTTTCAACACGGGCGGCGGTGCGGCGGCATTGCCTATGCTATCCTCAACTTTTTTCTCAATTCCAATTAGACTCGGTGTAGATCTAAACACATCCTCCAAAGCCTGGGTACCTGGTGGTACCGGCAAATCTCGATACAGGTCAAGACCAATTGCTCTTGGCTTTAATGCTTTGACTTTCTTCAGCATTTCAACCAGAACGGCATCGTTTACAGGCCACTGCCTCACATAACGAAGGTCTGACTCATTAATGCCAACCATCAAAATCCGCTTGTCGGTTCGCTCAGGCGGACGCCAGCGAAAAAACTGATCGAGCGCCGCCCATTCCGATGACTGCAATAGACCCGAAAAACGCAGGGCAACTATAATACCAGTTACCGCGATCGCTCCAATTGCAACTCCACGCCGTTGCCAAATTCTCTGTCTCAGTCGCCTTATTCTCATATCAAAATCAGCATTGAAAGTCAAGGACAATAATAAAAAAGCTGGAATCTTGCACCAGCCTACTCACCACGGATTTTAATCCGTGGCTGATCGAGAAAGTCCTCTTGCATAGGACTCAACCCTGACTCGGTCTGAAGTTCAGTCCATTTTACTGGACTGGGAAATGGCAGATTAAGTCTTCTGCCTTAGCGAGAGCCTGCAACTGTGGGATGGTGCCGTGGTTCTCGGCACCATCAGCCGTGACAAACATTTTTTGTGCCTCTTGAAGGGGAAGGACGCTGCTACTTTCGGAGAGTTCCTCGGTTGCTGCCGTGCGATCGCGGCGATCAGTGGCACTGTTCCCAGAAGTTAGCTGAACGTCGGTTATGGGATAGGAAGTTGTGAAAGCACCATAGGGGGTAGAGGGCAACCCACCCGTACCTGTGACTGTAAAACTGCCACCTTTATAGTTTCGACGCCCCAC
>NZ_DATNPA010000460.1:0-6883 GCF_036703385.1 Allocoleopsis sp.
GACTGCCAATGCGGTGACAGGCTTAATGGTTATTGCAGCGAGCAAGTATGGGCTTCCTGTTTCAACTACTCATGTATCAGTTGGTTCAATTTTTGGAGTTGGATTGATTTCAAAAAAAGCGAATGCGCGAGTTTTTTATCAGATTCTACTCTCGTGGATTTTAACGTTACCTATTGCAGCATTATTGAGTGGAATTGCTTACGGATTGATGTGAGTGCGTCAGATCAGGTTGCGATCGCCTTCTGATTGATGCATTTCGACGCCATCCAGGAACCCCTTCCATCAAGGCATGTAGCCTATAAACTAGAAAAACGAGTTATCCCTTGTATCTACAACCTGCAAGTTTTGGCAGATACCACTCATCTAATTTATGAAATCACCAGGTATCAACAAATGATTCAAACAGAAAGTTCAGTTATAACACCCTTCCCACACAAACTGAATGCTCCATTAACTAAAAACAAAATTACTGTTTTACAAATTAATTTAGGTAAGCGCTGCAATCTGACTTGTACTCACTGTCATGTGGAAGCTGGCCCAAAACGCACAGAAGAACTTTCCCCAGAAATTTGTGCCCAGCTTATTGAGTTAATTCATCGGTTCCCCCAAATTAAGCTAGTTGACCTGACGGGTGGCGCACCGGAGATGAATTACGGATTTAAGCCAATTGTTGAGGCAGCACGGGAAACAGGTAAGGATGTAATTGTTCGGTCAAATTTGACGATTTATTTTGAGCCGGGGTTTGAGAATCTTCCCGAATATTTTACGAAGCACCAGTTAAAAGTCGTGGCTTCTTTACCCTGCTATTTAGAGGACAATGTTGATAAAATGCGAGGTAAGGGTGTCTATAATGACTCAATTCGTGCCATTCAATGGCTCAATCAATTAGGCTACGGAAGGAAAGCTAATTTAATCCTCGATTTGGTGTATAATCCCCAGCTTCCTTTAGGCCATAAATTTTCCTTGACTCCCAATCAGGTCAAGTTAGAACAAGATTACAAAAAGTTCCTCAAAGAACATTTTGCGATTGATTTTAATCAGTTATTTACAATCACGAATTTGCCTGTAGGTAGAACTAAGTTTCATTTGCAACGAACTAAACTGTATTCTCTTTATCTGAAGTTCTTAGAGGAAAACTTCAATGCAAATACAGTAGAGCATTTGATGTGCCGCAATGAACTCTCGATTGACTATCTGGGGAATGTCTACGATTGCGACTTTAACCAGATGGAAAATCTGGGCGCGAAGTCTCGCACGGGGGAAAGGTTGACGGTTGCCAAGCTCTTGGAAGCGGGTAGTTTAGACTTAATTGATAAGATTCGCACGGCATCCTTTTGCTATGGTTGCACAGCGGGTTGTGGTTCGAGTTGCGGGGGGGCTTTGGTTTAGGATGAGTTGAAGGTTTGAGGGTTAAAGGTTGAAGGTTGAAAGGTTGTGTAGGGTGGGTTACGGCTACGCCTAACCCACCAAAGCCTCGAATAAGATTGAAAGGTGCAAAATCTGAGTTTCAACCAACTTCCTCATGCTGTTGTTCCCACTCCGCCATCAGTAGAGCTCTAGCCGCCTCACTATCTACGGGTTTAGAGAAGAAGTATCCTTGCCCATATTCACATTGCAGCGCGAGGAGGGGTGAAACCTGCTCTGAAACCTCAATCCCTTCTGCCACAACGTCCATGCTGAGTGTTTGAGCCAGTGTCACGATCGCTTGTACAATCTCTGAGTTCTCACCTAATGCCCCAATCCGGCTGATGAATGAGCGGTCAATCTTGAGGGTACTGATGGGGAAGTGGTGTAACCGACTTAAGGAAGAATAGCCCGTACCGAAATCATCGATGCACAGAGGGATGTTTCTTTTCTTGAGTTCTAGGAGTACATCTTTAACCCAATCAGGATTTTCCATGACGACGCTTTCTGTAATCTCCAGCTTTAAACTGCCGACGGCGACTTGAGCCTCCTGAAGTACGGTGTCAATTTGTTCGAGCAAATCTGATTGAGTAAACTGCTTGCAAGAAAGATTGACGTTCATCGTTAACGGCCTGGTAGACGGGAATTGCCTCTGCCACTCTTTAAGTTGATGACAGGCTTCTCGCAACGTCCACCAGCCAATTGGGCTAATCAGTCCCGTTTCTTCGGCGGTGGAGATGAACCCATTGGGGGAAATTAAGCCCCGTTGTGGATGCTGCCAGCGTAACAAGGCTTCAAACCCGATAATCCTGCCCGTAGAGAGGGAGACAATGGGCTGATAGTAAACCCGAAATTCTTGCCGTTCAATGGCTCGCCGCAAATCTGTCTCTATCTGCAATCGCTCTACAGCGAGTTCGTGCATGGCGGCGTCAAAGACTTCATAATACACTTTGCCTTGCGATCGCGCTCGATACATCGCGAGGTCAGCATTACGGAGCATATCTTCCGGTTGCTCCTCACTGCCAGTGTTGAGTGCAATCCCAATGCTGAGTGTCATGAACACTTCGCGATCAGCCATGCTTGTGTCCCTTGGGCAATCGTTGAGGTAGAAGGGTGAACTCAGCGTTTCATTGATCGACTCCGCCACCCGAGTGGCGTCATTGACATCCTGAATCCCTTCTAGAAGGATAGTAAACTCATCCGCTCCCAGACGGGCTACAGTATCTGTAGGACGCAGGCACGTCTGGAGACGCTGGGCGAAATTCTGGAGTAACTGGTTACCCGCCTCATTTCCTAGGCTGTCGTTGACTAACTTGAACCGATTGAGATTGACAAACAGTACGGCAAACAGATAGGGCACGCCGCGTAAGCCACTCCTACGGCTCTGCCTGGCACGTCGCACCGCTTGCTTCAATCGATCCATAAATAAAGCCCGGTTTGGTAGCCCTGTTAACTGGTCGTAAAAGGCATTGTGAATTAATTGTTGCTCGGCCTGTTTGCGATCGCTAATATCAAAGGCATAGATGCGAAAGCACTCGATTTCTTCCAGGTAGTGCAGCACTTGTTCATAATACACCTCACCAATTTTGAGTTCGCGCCGGATAGAAGCTTTGCGTTGCAGTGTCTCAGCCATTGAGGGCACTCCCGCCAGAAACGGATGCTTTGAGCCAAGCTCTTGTAAATCAGGCAACAATCGCATCGCCTCTGGATTGAGATAACGAACCTGACCCATTAAATCTGTTTCCACAATTGGGTTGGGACTCAGCAGTGCGATCGATGCCAGTCGAGCCGTTTCGTGCTGTGACCGCCGACGTTCTGTAACGTCCCGTCCCACGGACTGAAACTCAACAACCGGATCATCTCCCTGTGTTGAGGATGCTTGCCCAGAAGCGGAGAGTTCTTCTCTAATTTCCCCGTGTCTTCTTGCTCCTGGGTCAACAATCACTCGGTCAGTCCACTTTAGGCAGTGAATCTCGCCGTCAGGCATGAGAATTTGGTATTCTCTGGTCGCGACCGGATTTTTCAAACTCAGACTGGCAATGTGCCGTTGAGTCTTTTCGCGATAATCGTCGGGAATCCCTTGAAACAAATTGCTTTGCAGGAGTTCCTCGCGGGTTTTGCCAAAATAACGGCAGTAGGCGTCGTTGACGAAGGTGATAGTCCCATCGGCGACAAATCGACAGATCAATTCGGTTTGGTCTTCAACAACAGCGCGATATCGCTCCTCACTCTGACGCAGTTCCTGCTCGAGTTGCTTACGTTCGGTGATATCAATGCCTACACCAAAAACCAAATCCAGTTCTTCCTCATTCCCTGGTTCTGTTTGGGAATGCCTGAAGATTGGCTTGCCACGCCACTCCACTAAAAGTTCTCGTCCATCTTTGGTGAGGACGTAGCTTTCCTTCAGGATTGATTGTCTTGATTTGAGCAGCTGCTTAAAAGTTTTGTAAATCGACTTGCGATCGCGTCTGGTAGCAAACGTTAATACATAATCAGCGCCCAAAACCTCATTCCGGGTATAGCCCACCGCATTGAGGAAGGCTTGATTCATCATGATCATTCTGCCTTGCGCATCAACCGCAACAAAAAAGGCAGAACTTGTTTCAATTAGGGTTTTGCTAAAGTCTCGTTCCTGGCGCAGTTCTGCTTCTAACTGCTTGCGCTGCATCACTAAGCCTAATTGGGTTGCTACAGCGGACACGAGTTCGACCAATTGCTCGTCTTCCGAGCGGGATTGGGTGATGAAAAAGGCCAGAACTGCAAGGACGCGATCACCCATGAGAATGGGAACACCAAACCCTGCCTTCAGTCCAGCCACTTGCGCCTGCGGGCGAACAATAGACGTGTCGGCTAACGCCGAAATATCTTCAATCCAAAGAGGTCGTCGCGAAGTCCATACCCGTCCTGGCAAACCGGTATTGGGTGGCAACGTTAGCTTTTGGCTGGAGAACCTAAACGGTTCCAGCGTTGGGCTTTTGCTATACCAAGCCGGAGTACATTCTAAAACACTGTCGTCAGGGCGAGGGAGCCACGCTTCGCCATAGTCCCAGTTGGTCACTTCACACACTACGCGAAGCGCCATACATAGTGCGGAATGAAAATCGGGAGCATCACTGATCAGGGTACTGAGTGACTGTAACAGACCGAGTTCTTCTAACCAACGGACTCGTCCTGGTATGTCACTTGTGAATTGGGGATGGTTTCGCTGCAACTGTGCTATCTGCTCATTGACTTGTTGTTCCCATTCAGGGTCAAGTGAGGGAGGTGGCACTGGATACAAGGTATTATCGTCCGCAGGCTTTGCTGACTCTTCTTGGGTTGCTACTTGTGGGCTATCCACAACAGCGGCACTAGCACTAATAGTATTCCAGTCAACAATGGATGGAACCACGGCTGGTAAATTAGCAGAGCGAGGCTGTGTCAAGACTTTAATGAGTAACCGCGTCGCTAGTAGCACCGTCAACAAAGCCATTGCTAGTGCGAGAACTTCCTTTGCCTCAACTAGCCAAGGATTTGGGTGCCAAAGTGCCCATAGATTTATTAAATGAGTGGTGCCGCTAGCCAGGGAGAAAACTCCAAGCAGCATCAAGATTGCTGCATCTGGAAAAGTCTTGCGCTGGTACAGAATGTAAAATAATAGGATAGAAATTGAGTAATAGAATAAAACAATTAATGAATTAGAAAAAACTTGGAGCCAGCTCAGCTCTGCTGTCCGGAGGAACCAATGATCTTGGAGCATCAGTAATCTGTAAGAAAACAGACTTTCAAAACATTGCAGCATAAACACTTTTAGTCACGCACCTCATCGCTGTTCTGAGAACCGAGGTAAATATTTTTTAAGCAGATTCAGATCATGTCTGATTTGCTCCTACCCATATCGCAAAAAGCTTTAGGCTTTACACAAGCTTTAATATGCGGTTATGGAACTGTGTTCGATGCCATGATTGCACCGGGTAAGGGTGTCGATAGAAATACAACCCTCAAACACAGGGCGAGCTTGTGTATTGTTATTAATTTCTGTGGGATGCCCTAGGCGATTTGCACCGAATTCAGGAGTTTCTGCTTACCCCCTAAATTACACCCAGTTGAAGACGCCCAGCTCTCGCAGGCTTTTTCAGAGGCGAATCTCACTACCGCACCCGGATAGGCTGACACCCTGCCTTGAAAGGTTGTACTCCTTCGGAAAACCGTAGCTCAGAAGGAGCCGCTCAGAAGGAGCGAACGTTTTAAGCATTAGCTCATGATGCCTAATCTGAAAATAGACACTGAAACTACACTAAAATCGTTCCTAGCCGACATTTTCATTGTTCGTTGTGTACTCGCGTTCAGGGTGTCTGCCTTGAAAAGAGCAAACACTTGCTTCTTTTCCTAGCACCCACAGGACTTACCCAGAACCTTCCACATAGAACTCCAACTCACCTGGGAACTCTACAGATATTGTGTTGGTAGCTGCACAGCTTAAGTCATGCCTTAGTGTACACGCTTCGCTGCTGACAATGCCACTTTGGTCAAGGAAAAATACAGCCTGCTGTTCTCCCCATGCTCGGCTACAGATTCAGCCCTCATCTTTCGGAGGAAATCGGGTAGGGCGATTCTCACTGGGATGGAGTACACCAACCCTGTAGGAACACTGCATATTGTGCCGCAACCCGTGTACCTCACTTAAACAAGAATTGCTATATTTCTTGAATGAATCTGATTCTATAAAAAGCCATTCTTGGCTTTTGAAAAAGAGTTTATCCGGGCGTGCTGTATCCTTGAACACTATCTAAGTTAACAATAACTCTGTTCCTTAGGCAGAAGTCAGAGTGTGATCGCAACAGATATCTTAAAGATTCAGTGCAATTCGCAAGAGCGGCTCCTGGGAGTTCTGGATAACTGGCAATGGCAGGCAGTAATGGTGATTGGCCTCTTCTCACCTGAACAGCATCTGCGTTGTCTTTCAGTACTCTCAGGTTCCTTTTTATCTCAACTGGTAACGATGATTCAAACATCCACTCTCTTAGGCAATTCTCTAAACACTTATTCCTCTGGTCGCATTCTCTGCTCTTATACGAATGTTACCCATCATATTCAAATGATTCGGATTAAAAATATTTCCGATTTGTATTTCGAGCAAGTTATTTTTCCCGGTCAGCGTCTGATGTTTGAAGCCGTGCTAGAGGCTAATTTAGAAATTCAGTATACTGATAACATGAGCATTTTTGTTCCTTGCGATCAGCTACGTGTTACTGAGAAAATCCAAGTTAATCAGTTAGGTAACTAATGAACTGCATCAGTTAGAGCCTTTCTTTTTAAGGCGGATTTAGGGAATCGGCCTGTAGAGAAAGTCAAAATCAAATTAATATTAGGTGCTGATGCAGAAATTGTGATAGGTTTTGCTCAGTAGAGTTGCACTCTTTCCTAATGACTCATTCTCCCGATGCTGTCTCTCTTCCGGCTCGTAGCGAACAGCTGAATTTGGGCAGCAAGCTTGCCT
>NZ_DATNPA010000461.1:0-6398 GCF_036703385.1 Allocoleopsis sp.
AGAGTTACTGGTAGTTGGGCAATGACCAGTTCATGCTCGTCACCCGTGAGCTGCACGACTCCTCGGCGCGTAACCAGCGCTTGGTTACTGTACACTGTAACTTCACAGATTCGGGTGTCTACCGTTTTGTTCATCAGTCCTGCGCTGTTAGTTCGTAGTCATTAGCGTTAGTTCAAACAGAAGTTGAATGTTGGCAGGTTGAATGTTGGCAGGTTGACGCTGAGAAAATTGGTTTGAACTTGTAACCTTTAAACCGACCCTAGCCTTTGGCAATACCTTCGGCGAAGAGCAAACCCCTTTCAACCTGTAACCTGCAACCTGCAACCTGCAACCTGCAACCTTCAACCTTTAACCTTCAACCTTTAACCTTCAACCCTTTCACCAATGACCCATCTTCTTTATTTAATGCTCAAGGGTTGAACTCCAGCTAAATCTAGAATTTGAGGAATCAAGTCTTCTCGCTTGATTGCCATCATGTGAACACCCTGACAAAGTTGCCGTGCTAGCTGGACTTGCTCGGCAGCAATTTTCATGCCTTCCTGTAAAGGTTCATCAGCCCCTGCCAATCGGTCAATGATGGATTGGGGAATGTGAACACCTGGGACATATTTATTGATAAATTGGGCATTTTTCGCCGATTTGAGCAGAAAGATGCCCGCTAGAATTGGCTTATTGGTGCCAGCGGCAATCTCGCTCATAAACTTTTCCAGCCGCTCAAAATCACTAATTAATTGGCTCTGGAAAAACTCTGCACCCGCTTCTAGTTTACGCTCAAATCGACGTTGCAATCCAGACCAACTTTTTAGCTGGGGGTCAACGGCAGCACCTACAAATAAGTCAGTAACACCATCAGTTACAGGCTTGTCATTAGCATCAAAACCACTATTGAGCTTGGCAATTAGTTTGAGTAAACGCACGGATTCCAAATCAAAAACCGCCTTTGCATCCGGATGATCGCCGGCTTGGATGGGGTCACCTGTGAGGGCAAGGATATTACGAATCCCCAGCGCATGAGCACCCATAAGATCCGCTTGGAGGGCAAGACGGTTGCGATCGCGACAGGCCATCTGACAGATCGGCTCAATTCCATGCTGCAATAGAATGACAGAGGCAGCGATCGAACTCATCCGCAGTACTGCCCGACTACCATCAGTAATATTAACGGCGTGAACCCTACCCTTAAGTGCTTGCGCCATTTTAATCATGTGGCCTGGGTCACCTCCCTTAGGGGGTGCCACCTCGGCGGTAATTAAAAATTCACCCGATTGAGCCGCAGTACGAAACTGACTTTGAGTTGAGATAGGACTGTGTGAGTTGCTCTCAAAAAGCATCGCCTCTATGTCCGTGCGAAGTGTAGTCTGTTGAAGGGAATCGCTCATAATCATTGCGCTCATTAAGGAGTATCGCCTGTATCCGAAGTCTCCCCAATCCACCCCAATGGATGGATGGCAAGAAGCCGCTTATCAGGTAGAGAATGCTGCTTTTGTAGACTGCAAAAACTGTATCGTTATAGGTCGGTTTCAAGCAAATTTGATAAACTACTGCACATTTAACTTAAAGTTGGGGAATGACAGTTTTCTGGTGGGATGGGCATCTTGCCCGTCCCGATTATTCAAGTTAAATGTACAGTAGCTTACCTAGAGTTGAAGTGGTGAAGTCAAAGTGGCATTGAATAGCCCATAGCCGCTTTTACTCTTAATAGGGTCCCATTAGCGATCGCTTCTGCTTTTTCTTTCCCCTCTCGCAACACCGACTCCAGATATCCCTTATCATCCATCACAGCTTGATACTTCTGTTGAATTGGCTCAAGCGCTGCAAGAGTGGCTTGTGTGAATAAGGGTTTGAACTGACCCCAACCCATATCTTGACATTCTGCCGCCACAGCTTCCTTTGTTTTCTGTGAAAGCAGCATATACAAAGTCAGCAAATTATTACATTCCGGGCGTTCGGGGTTGTCAAACTCTAGTCCCTTAATGGGGTCAGTTTTACACCGCTTAATTTTCTTCTGAATTTCGTCCGGGGAATCGAGCAAATTAATCCGACTCAAGTCCGAAGGGTCAGACTTAGACATTTTCTTCGTACCATCTGTCAAACTCATCACTCGTGCCCCTTCCTTGCGAATTAAGGGGTCGGGTAATTTTAGAATAGGTTGTTCTGAATTGCCAAATTGGTGGTTTATCCGGACTGCAATGTCACGAGTTAGTTCGAGATGTTGCTTCTGGTCTTCTCCCACCGGGACTTTATCCGCATCGTAGAGCAAGATATCCGCTGCCATGAGTACCGGATAGTCCATTAAGCCTGTATTCACATTTTCCCCTTGCCTAACCGCTTTTTCTTTGAACTGAATCATGTCCGTCAACCAATTGATCGGCGTGATACAGTTAAACAGCCAAGTCAGTTCACTGTGGGCGGCAATATGAGATTGAATAAAGATACTGGAGTATTCCAAATCAATCCCACAGGCTAAATAGAGAGCGGCAATCTTGTAAGTATTTGAGGCCAGTGTGGTGGGATCGTAGGGCGCGGTAATAGCGTGTAAATCGACCACACAGAAAAAATTGTCGTACTGGCTTTGACCTTCCACCCAATTGCGAATTGCTCCTAAATAGTTACCCAGATGTAGGTTGCCAGTTGGTTGAACACCAGAGAGAACGCGCTGCTTACCCATTGATTTTGGTTAAATACTCGTACAGAAACGCCTTGAAAAATAATGCAGGCGTTCTTAGTGTGTAACAGTTTTATCAATTTTGCCACTCCGGGAGACTTCATTGGTGATGTAGCGAGACTTCGCTTAAGTCCAGTCTGATCGGTAAGATAATGAGAGGAATTACCTAGCATATTTGATTGGACTCAGTCATGGCTCAAATTCAGTTTTCTAGAGGGATCGACGAAGACGTCATTCCTGATGTGCGTCTTACCCGCTCTCGCGACGGTAGTAATGGTACCGCAACCTTTATTTTTGAAAACCCTAAAGCTCTCGACAGCAGCAGTACAGAAGAAATCACTGGAATGTACTTGATTGATGAGGAGGGTGAGATTTTAACGAGAGAGGTTAAGGGCAAATTTGTCAATGGTCAACCGACTGCATTAGAAGCCTTTGTTCTGATCAAATCCCAAGAGGAATGGGAGCGTTTCATGCGTTTTATGGAACGATATGCCCAAGAGCATGGCCTTGGATTTACGAAGGCGGAATAGATCGAGCCTTCCTTCAGGTACACTTTTGTCGCTACCTGAAGGATTGTTATTTTCAGTCTATGGCTCAAAAACCTCACCCGGATTCTGCCCCCATGACAGTGAAGTGCGCTGTCATTACGGTTAGTGATACGCGATCGCCCGAAACGGACAAAAGTGGTCAGCTGATTCAACAATTACTTGTAGACGCGGGTCACACGGTTAGTTTCTACACGATTCTCAAGGATGAACCCCAAGAGATTCAGTCCCAGTTACAAGTGCTGGGAGAGCGAACAGACGTTGATGCTGTAATTTTCAACGGGGGGACTGGCATTGCACCACGAGATACGACCTATGACGCCTTGGAGAGATTACTCGAAAAGACGCTGCCAGGATTTGGAGAAGTATTTCGGTTCTTAAGTTATCAGGAGATTGGCTCACGCGCGATCGCATCCCGAGCTGTTGCTGGTATTTATCAAACTAAGCTAATCTTCTCAGTTCCCGGCTCAACGGGTGCCGTCAAACTTGCGCTCCAACAGCTGATTTTGCCAGAACTGATTCATCTAGTCACTCAACTGAAAAGCGAAGGATGAAGGCTGAAGCCTTCATCCCTCATCGTTCAAATAAACTTTTGAGTTGACCAACGGCGATTACGCGAGGCCGATATTAACGAATACTCATCGGCTTCACAGTACGACCTAAACTTGGTTGGGCGAAAGCATTCGTGGTTAACGTGGTGATCGCCTGCTTGTATTGAGGGTCGTCATTGGTCGCCCGCAGGCTGGGATTAGACTCTAGCTGTTTCTCTTGTGCCTCTGTCAATTCCAGCTTGACATCGGGGTCAATCCCTTTATGGTTGATATCCTCTCCATTGGGTGGGTAGTAATGCTGAATGGTGACGGCTAAGCCGGAACCATCTGATAAAGAATGGACAGATTGTACAACTGCTTTTCCGAAGGTTTTACTGCCGATCACACTTGCCCGCTTATTATCCTTCAGTGCGCCTGTGAGAATCTCGCTGGCACTTGCGGAGTTCCCATCGACGAGTACAACTAAAGGCGACTTGGTTAGAGCCGTGTTATTCGCGGAAAACTTCTGATCGCCACCCTTGCGGTCTACCGTGCGGACGATTAGACCACTATCTATCCACATCCGGGCAATTTCCACACTAGCGTTCAGCAATCCTCCCGGATTCCCCCGCAAATCTAAGACGTAGCCACCCACTTTCTCCTTTTCCAGGTCTTGAATGGCCTTCTGCATTTGCTCCGGAGCATGGGCACTAAATTCATTTAAGCTAATGTACCCGATCCGCGCCTGACCTTCCTGCTTGAGGGTGTGATGAACGGCTGGAAGTTCGATTTGAGCGCGGCTCAGCTTGACATCAAACGGTTCCTTGCCATCGCGGGAAATTCGCAACGTGACCGATGTACCAACTTCACCCCGAATCATAGATGAAGCCTCTTCTAGAGTCATGCCTTTCGTCGATTTGCCATCAATGGCCACAATGCCATCCCCTGGTTTAAGCTTTGCCTTGGCTGCTGGGGAATTGTCGATGGGTGAGACGATTTGCAGACTCTTCGTTTTGTCGTTCAGTTCCAGACGAATCCCTACTCCAGAAAGCTCACCGGAGGTTTGGTTCGTCAGCGCTTGGAATTGTTCGGGGTCCATGAAGCGAGTATAGGGGTCTCCCAGAGGCTTGAGAGCGGCCCGAATGGCGTCGTAGGCTTGTTCTTTTGTTGTGTAGTTCTTGCTCAGTAGCTGTTGCCGTGTGGCTTGCCAATCTACTTTATTGAAGCTGTTATCCACATATTCCTGGTTAACGATTTGCCAAACCTCGTCAACTAGGTTTTTGGGGCTATCCTGGAGTGCGGCAAAGACAGAGCGACCCCCCATCGGTACGATTAGAGACAAAGCGGCGGTGGTTGCGATCGCTCCAGAGAAAAAGACGCCTTTGAGCCAAGGGAACTGTTTTGAGTACTGATTCATGGAGTATGGCTAGAACGAGGTTGGCGTTAGATAATTAACAGTTATTGTAAAGCGGTCTGTTGAAGAGAGACCCTGGGTCTGCATTCTACACTCAGCTTACGCTAGAGAGCGATCGTACTACCGATAGGAGAGAAACTGGGTTAGGGCTAATATACTCAACTTGAATTACTAAGCGAGCTAAATTTTGTGCCAGTTTGCTCAGTGTCCTGCTGATACAGGTAGAGCCATCATGAGCGCTTATGGCTTGAGCCAAGTCCGAGCATTGGTCATCAGACATGAGAGGTAGACTCATTCCACGCATCTGGGTTAATTTCAAGAATCGGTTTCGAGCCAAGGGGCGGCGCTGGCTAGGTACAGGTTTACTGATTTTGGGTATCCTCCTTTGTGGCTGGCTGCTGATTAACAGTCTAAGGTTGCAGGCGGCGGCTTCGGAACCTATCGAGGCGTTTTTCGTCCTGGGAGGTGGTATACATCGTGAGATCTACGTCGCCCAGTTAGCCAAACAGCATCCAGAAATCCGAGTTTTGATTTCTCAAGGCTCGGAAGACCCCTGCATCTTGCTGATTTTTCAACGAGAACAGGCCCCGATCCGCCAAGTTTGGTTAGAAAAGTGTGCCGATTCTACCTTTGATAACTTCTACTTTAATATCCCAATCCTCAAACAGTGGGGTGTTCGTAAAGTTAAATTAATTACTTCCTCCAGCCAGGTGCCCCGCTCCACGTGGATGGCGCAGATTTTGTTCGGCGCTCATGGGATTTGGGTCGAGACAGATATTGTCCCAGAGCAGGGGAAGCCAGGGAATCGAGAATCTGTGCTGAAGACGGGTTTAGATATCAGTCGTTGCGTGGTTTGGGCGGTGTTGAGTCAGGTTGTCCAGCCCAGATGCTTGAAATTAGTGCCACTTTATGCAGTAGATTTGGAAGCTTGGCGTAACTCCGGTTTTAAGTGCGAGCGTCAACAAGAACTCAAGCTTGAATAGATTTGGCGTTCTCTTCTGCTAGTTACATAAGCGAGAAGCTTTTTTTACACTACCGCATACTCACTGAATTGACTGAGCAGTTATCAGAGATAGGGCTAATTTTTTCAGTGAAATTTCGGTAGAAAGTGGAGTCGAGGTAGGGGTAGCTTTTTAGTAATTTCAAATATGGCATTGCATGTTGCCACTGCCAAAACTCTGAATAGGGATAAACGAGTTTCTTAAAAGCCTCCAACTAGCGCGGTACAGGGCGCAAGTTATAGA
>NZ_DATNPA010000462.1:0-4796 GCF_036703385.1 Allocoleopsis sp.
CATCTAACACGTATTTGGGCTTCTTGCAGATACTTTGGAATATTGCTTCCATTGCATCATGACATGACTTTCCTGGTCTAAAACCGTAGGAATTGGTTTCAAACCTTGCTTCCCACTCTGGTTCCAAAGCCTGTTTAACCAGACATTGGAGCGCTCTTTCATACATTGTGGGAATTCCGAGGGGACGTTTTTCCGCCTTTCCAGGTTTTGGTATCATTACCCTTCGTGTGGCTCTGGCTTTTGTACCTAATTTCAGTGTTGCCACCAGTTCTAGGCGCTGCTTAGGCGTTAGGGATTTAATCCCATCTACTCCAGCCGTAGATTTACCCTGATTGTCTTGTGTCACCCTACGGACTGCTAGACATTTAGCAGCAAAGGATTTCATCAATAGCTTTTGGAGTCGTCGCATTGCGCCAACATCGCCACGTTGACTTGCCTTGAATATTCTCTTTTGGAGGCGGTAGACATGGCGGTGGAATTTCTTCCAGGGTATGTCTTTCCAATTCACCATGAGTTCAGTTTTTCTGACCACTGTTTTGAATAATCCTCTGACTTGAAACTATCCAAATCGGTTAAACGTGAGTCTGTCTGCATATCTCAGGCGTTACCCTGAGCATTGGCTTTTGACTCTATCTTTCCTTCCCGTTGTTTTGTGGTTAGCACCTACCTTTGGTTTTCGACCTACCAAAGGGAACGAACGGGGGTTACTTCGTTCCTGATAAACATTGAGTTTGAACTTTTAGGACGCTACTCTCTGCGGGAGTGATTATGAGGTATATCACAGCTACAATACGCCGCTTATCTTCACTCGTTGACTCGTTTTGTCTTTGGTGTATCAGCCTTGTTTCACCAATCTATGATGACCGCAGTTCGGACGTAGCTTTCTTTCGTATCCATGAGTCCTTGCCGGATAACCTTATGTCAGGCTTATTTCGGGTTATCTTTTTACCCTGCTCCACGGATTGATGGCTAGTCGCTACCGTGAGGGTATGGCTTTCACTCTTATACCAAGAGGGATGGGCTTGGATTTCTAGGTTACTTTCCTCACCATCATGTTTATCAAGTTGTCAAGGTTATTACCTTGCTAGCCATCCTCCGTTGTACGGTTTCGGCTAAACGAATCGCACATTGTACCCATACCAATTTCTAGTGATATGCTACACAATCTGATCCCCCCCAGCCCCCCTTTTTAAGGGGGGAGAAGAATTCGATCTGTTGCAAGTAAGTAGGAAAACGGTATCAGTACCAGTCGCAGCATTTCAACAACCAACGGGTAAGATTAGGGTAAATGCAGTCTGCCCCGATACGGTCGGGTCAAGCGTCAGGTTGCCACCATGTGCTCGTGCGATTTCTCTGGCTATACTCAGTCCTAATCCAATTCCCTCCACTTTGCGTGTTCGGGCTGGGTCACCCCGATGGAAGCGGTCAAAAATACGATCGCGATCGCTAACTGAAATCTCTTTAGAGCAATTGCTGACGCTAATCGATACAATCGCACCCTGAGGGTAAGCATCAATCCGAATCCAGCCGTTTGGGAGATTGTATTTAATGGCATTACTAATCAAGTTTTGCAAGACTTGAATCAGTAAGTCGCGATCGCCCTGTACCCTCAAATTATCAGCAATTTCCGTTTGAATCTCCAGATGGGGTGCCAATAGTTCGATATCTTCCAACATCTCCATTAACAACCCAGACAAATCCACCTCAACTCGATGCAAGCTCATTTGTCCGGCATCCGCTAGGGAAAGCAGCAATAGTTTACGCACAATCCCACTGAGTCGGCGGACTTCATCCAGCAAATTACTCAGGCGTTGTTGCACCTCTGAGCCAGGTTCCGCTTGTTGCAGGGTGCGTTCCAATTCCCCTTGCAAAATCGCCAACGGAGTCTTGAGTTCGTGTGCAGCATCTCCACTAAAGCGAGACGCTTGTTTAAAGCTGCGTTCCAGACGTTCTAACATCTGGTTAAAAACCTGAATCAACTCAACAAATTCAACATCCGTCGCCCCGATGGGAACTCGTTGTTCCAAACCGCTAGCGGTAACATTACCAATAACCGTGGTTAGCCTTCGGATAGAATGCAAACTGCTCCCAGCAATTCCCCACGCACCACCAGCTACAAGCAGCAGTACCCCTGGAATTGAAATCAGGAAGATATTACGGATGACTGCCATCTCAAACGCGATCGCATTTAAACTTACTGCGATCGCAACCTGAGCAAAAGGTGTCGTGACTGCTCCAACCCTCCAGGTTCCGGTGGTGGTGTGCTGGGTGAGGAATCGAGGAGTGGGCGGTTGTCGATCAGGCGGAGGTTGCAAACGTTCTGGAAAGGGTGGGTTGGCTTCGGGAAATGGGGCTGTTTGTTGCTCGAAGTGGGGTGAAGGAAAGGGCGGTAGTTGTGGAGGCGATGTCCATAGGTTCGTGACATCCAGATCGGAAGCCCATTGCTCGGAACGATACAACACGTTACCATCTGCACCTATGACTAGGATAGCGATCGCTGTTTTTGCATTGGTTCCAAACGACTGCCCAAGTGAGGCTTCATAAGACTGCCAGCCTTCTGGGGAGCGTGGACGGCCTGCCCGCATTAATTGGCTTTCCAGTTCCGCATCCAGACGGCTTACTTTTGCCTCATAAATTAGCCACCAAGAGATCAACCCAAACCCAATGAGGGCACCCCCTGCTAGAACAGCAGACAATAGGGCAATTCGGAAACGGAAGGAACGAAGTTTCACCATTAAGAGGCTGTTTCTTTAATGTAGATCCCCCTCGCATCCCCCTTAAAAAGGGGGACTTTGAGCAGATTCTCCCCCCTTCTTAAGCTACGGTATACACACAAGTCTTTCTTGCCCCCTAAATCCCCCAATTCTGGGGGACTTTGAGAATAATATTCGCCCCAAATTTGGGGGGCTAGGGGGGCTAAATTGCAGTATTTGCAAGTTAAAACCGAGATGTGTGTACACGATAGCTTTCTTAAGGGGGGCTGGGAGGGATCTTCTGAAGCAATAGACAGGTAAATATAGAGTTTCAAAACACCGTCTAGGGGGAGCAAGCCAAGATCAGGTATTGAGAGCTTAACATTTATTTATCAACCGCCTCTAAAACTCTGGTTGACGAAATCGATACCCAACGCCTCGAATGCTTTCAATCCAACCTGCACCACCGATGGAATCAATCTTTTTACGAATCCGCTGAACGCACACATCGACCACGTTGGTATTGGGATTGAAATCATAGCCCCAGATGTGTTCCAGGATTTGCGTTCGGGTGAAGACTCGTCCAGGCGATCGCATCAGATATTCCAAGAGGTTAAACTCGCGGGTGGTGAGTTCTACAATATGCTGATTGCAGGTGACTTCTCGCGTGATGCGATCAAGCTTGATGGGGCCGACGCTGACTATATTTTGGCGATCGCCAGCAGTCCGACGCACCACTGCATGGATGCGGGCTACTAGCTCTTCAACGAAAAATGGTTTCGCTATATAGTCGTCGGCACCTAAATTTAGACCTTCAAGTCGGTCGTCCAATTCATTCCGGGCAGTCAGCAAAATGATTGGCACATTCTGTCCTTTGCGGCGCAGGTTTTTGAGGATGGACAAGCCATCTTTTCCCGGCACCATGATGTCAAGCACGATCGCATCATACTCGTTGTCCAAAGCGCGAGTATAGCCTTCGTCTCCGTTGTCGCAGTAATCGACGACAAAACCCTGTTCCTTCAACCCGGCTCGGACGAAGTTGGCAATTTTCGCTTCATCTTCAACGAACAGAATATGCATGGGTTTCTCATGCGTCGGACGGCTTTGGGCGTTTATTCAGTCTAACCTGTGGTTATCTGTAAGCGACAGGTTTCAATCAGCTGTCTGTACCCAGTCAGAAGCTAGGTTTATCGGTTGGGCAATAATTGAATTGACCTATTTGGGTAGTTATATGAAGCTAAATCAGTTGATCGCTGTGTTGCAATCTGTTAAAGCCAATGCCAACAAGGGCAAAGCTGAAGCGTCACAACTCTGTCAAAAGAGTACATTGTTTCAAGGATTGAGCAGAACATATCAGTCTAGAGAAGAAGATGGATTTGTCTATCCTCCTGAATCACAAAAGCTGACGCTGAAGGCTGAGGAATTGATCGAAAAATTTGTGCAATCTTGCTCTGAATTTTTAGACCTATCCGCTACTCAGGACTACGCTAACACCGAAGCTAAAGCCTCTGTAACAATAGATGGACGAACAATTCTTGCGGATGTTCCTGTTTCCTATTTATTATTTCTCGAAAAGCAGCTTCAGGATGTGAAGACTTTCATTGCTTCACTACCCGTGCTTTCGATTGACAAAGACTGGCAGCATGACCCCAATCGAGGATGCTACGTCACCAGTCCCAAAGAAACGGTGAAAACCAAGAAAATTACTGATTTTGTCGTTGCCTATGAAGCAACGGAACATCACCCCGCTCAAATCAAAGAAGTTTCCAAAGATGTAGTGGAAGGAACTTGGAGTTTGATTGAGTTTTCAGGGGCGCTTCCTCAAGACCGCGTGAATATAATGCTGCGTAGAGTGGATATGCTGCAAAAAGCAGTGATTCAAGCTAGAGAAGAAGCCAATGGCAGGGAAGTGCAGCAACGGCAAGTTGCCAATGCGATTTTTGGCTATTTATTCGCAGATTGAACTACACTGGATTTGGAGTACAAGTTCATTTTTAGCGAGTAGGGTATTTGCAGGTTCGACTCCTGCCCCCTAGACTATCTGGGGGTAGGCAAATGGTAAAGCCACCCTAGCGCATTAAGCTCAGAATAAAGCTCAAGCTA